>CANRHA010000006.1 GCA_947630315.1 uncultured Clostridia bacterium | reverse complement strand
GGGATTTTTCCCAAGAGAGCGTCCAGTGGACGGTAGATTGGCCGCAAAATCAGCTTGTCTTGTGGGCAATTTATGCCCGCGAAGTGCGAACAGCAAGAAATAACGCTTCGCTTTCTGATATCTGACTTCTGACCTCTGGCTGGGCGAAGCCCCGGCTCAGCAGAAAGGTCACCTGAGAGCGTCTCCCCTCCCCTCGAGGGGAGGGGCCGGGGGTGGGGTGACTATAAATAGCATGAGCGGGGAACGGTAGAGATTTAAGGGTAGTGGTCAGTAGATATTTCCACAGGTTCCGCAAAATCATATCCCCGCACGAGCGAATACCTTTTACCCCCCTGTGGCCGCACTTTGAATTGCTTTTCCATCAAGGGCGCACAATGGAACCGGTTCATTTAAAATAGCATGAGCGAAGCGAATACCTTTTTACCAGTTGGGCAGTAGCGCCGCACCCTGTCACTCTCGCCCCGGGCGGAGCATTCCGACATCTGCTTTCTGCCCTCTGCCATCTGTTTTCTACTCGAGCATGAGCGAAGCGAATACCTTTTTACAACTTGGCGAGCAGCGCCTCGCTCTGTTACTCTCGCCCCCAAAAGAGCTTTCTATCTTCTAACGCTCCA
Source organism: uncultured Clostridia bacterium (assembly GCA_947630315.1). Lineage (GTDB taxonomy): Bacteria > Bacillota > Clostridia > Oscillospirales > Ruminococcaceae > Faeciplasma. The sequence goes on along the minus strand of CANRHA010000006.1, from coordinate 18,920 downwards.
ATAGCATAAGCGACCCCGCCGCGAATACCTTTTATCCCCCGAGCGAGGCGCTCCCTTACAAGTTTGCACTTGGCTTTTCCCCTCCCCGGTGGGGAGGGGTTAGGGGTGGGGCAACTAAAAATAGTATGAGAAAATTTCCGCAAGGAAATTTACGAATACCTTTTTATAGTGTGTCAACGGCAGTTTGTTTTGCTTTTCTATGAATAAGGCACAATGGAACTGGTTCATTTAAAATAGTATGAGCGGCACCGCCGCGAATACCTTTTCATCAATGTGGCGTAGCCGCGCTCTGTCACTCTCGCCCCCAAGAGAGCTTTCTATCTTCTATTCATCTATCTTCTAACGCTCCAATAGCATAAGCGACCCCGCCGCGAATACCTTTTATCCCCCGAGCGAGGCGCTCCCTTACAAGTTTGCACTTGGCTTTTCCCCTCCCCGGTGGGGAGGGGTTAGGGGTGGGGCAACTAAAAATAGTATGAGAAAATTTCCGCAAGGAAATTTACGAATACCTTTTTATAGTGTGTCAACGGCAGTTTGTTTTGCTTTTCTATGAATAAGGCACAATGGAACTGGTTCATTTAAAATAGTATGAGCGGCACCGCCGCGAATACCTTTTCATCAATGTGGCGTAGCCGCGCTCTGTCACTCTCGCCCCCAAGAGAGCTTTCTATCTTCTATTCATCTATCTTCTAACGCTCCAATAGCACGAGCGCCCCCGCCGCGAATACCTTTTACCCCCCTGTGGTTTGGCGGTCGCAGTCTGTACTGCAAGCTTCCAGAGGAGCTATTCTGTTTTCTGCCCTCTGCCATTTGTTTTCTACTCGAACATGAGCGAAGCGAATACCTTTTCCCCCTGTGGTTTGGCAGCCGCAGTCTGTACTGCAAGCTTCCAGAGGAGCTATTCTGATTTCTGCCATCTGCCCTCTGTCCTCTCTTCGGGTGTGGCCAAAACGGATACATCATAGATATTTGATGTTAGCGTTTATTGGCCTCCCCTTTCCCCTATAAGCTTAAGCCGCCAACGCGGGTGGATGGCGGCTTTAGTGAGATGCGGGCGGCCGCATCGGAAGACAGAGATCGGCTGTCAATTTTTAGAGGCGTCACTTTCGGTGGCGGATCTGAATACAATAAATGCTTTTTATAGGTCAAAATTCTATCTTTGAGTAGAGGCCGGCGCCCATTTCGTCCTCGGGCTTCGGCTTTTTGTAGTCCTTCTCAAAGCTCGAAGATATGTCGAGCGATCTTGCCTTGAACTCCTCGCGGCGACGTCCGTTGCGGCGGCCGCCGTTTCTGCGGTCTCCCGGTTTCTGATCCCCGCGCCTGTGATAGTTCGCCGGGCGCTCGGTAGAGGATATGAGCACCTTTCTGTAAGGCTCCTCGCCAACGGAACGGCTCGTTGCGTTCTCAATTTCCGATACCGCCGCGTGAATAATTCTTCTCTCGTATGGGTTCATCGGTTCAAGCGCGACCGTGCGGCCTGTCCTCTTTGCCTTTGCAACCATCTTTCCGGCGAGTTCTTCGAGCTGTACCTTTCTTTTCGCCCTGAATCCGCAGCAGTCGGTGGCGATTCTGTAATAGTTCTTGTCGGTGCGATTCGCAACCAGCGACGCCAGATACTGCAAAGCGTCAAGGGTCTCGCCGCGGCGGCCGATTATTCCCTCGACCCCTTCGCCCTTTATCTCTAAGAGCGAGCCGCCCTCGATGTCAGAGATCTCTACCGTCGGGTCCGCAAATCCCATTGATTTCATGACCGTTACGATATATTCGGCCGCAAGTTCGGGCTTTGATTTTTCATACTCCGCTTCTACTCTGGCCTCGCCCTTCATTCCGAAAAGCCCCTTCTTAGGCTCTTCCAGAACGGTAAACGCGATCTTTTCCGCGTCAACGTTGAACTCTCTTGCGGCGTTGGCCTTGGCCTCGTCGACCGTTTTTGCCGTAAATATCTGCTTCATGCCTTTTAAACCTCCTATTTTGGCAAATCTTTATCTAAACTTCGCTGAAGTTTATGTCAATCCTCACTGTCGCCGTACTTCTCGGCCATTCTCTTTCTTGCCTCGATTATCCTCGGGTCGTCCGTTGCGTCGTCGTCGACAAGCTTTTTGCGCGCGTCGTTTATCTTCTGGCGCTCTATCTCCTTGCGCTCGTTCTTCGAGAGCTTTACGTCCTCGGTAGAATCAAGGTCGTCGAGCAGGCTTCCGCCGCCCTGCTGGGCTTTTTGCTGTTCAAGCGCCATCTGGTATATCGAGGGCCTTCTGCCCTTTTTCTTTGCCTCTTTCGCGAGAATTTTATCCATTCTCGCCGGGGTGAAGTAAAGGTTCAGTATAACCGTCTGGGCGAGCGAGAGCACCGAGGAGAATATCCAATAAATACCGATACCTGCCGGGAAGCTGAACGCGATTATAAACGAAATAACCGGCATCGCGTAGAGCATACCCATCATACCCTTCGCGCCCTGGACGTTCTGGCCGTTGCGCTTCATCATAAGCTGAGAGACTACGGTCATCGCTATCTGGGAGAGGAAGGAGAGTATAGGTATAAGTATATAAACGCTCTTCCAGCTCGGGTATTCGCCGAGATAGAATCCTAAGAACGTATAGTTGAAATCGTCGCAGAACTGCGCGATCTCGGGGTCAAACAGCTCGGGGTAATCCTTGGCGACCGATAATACCACCAGCTCGGCCCTTGCTGTGCCGCCGGCCATAAGCCTTTTTGAGACCTTGCTGCCGTCGCTGAAGTAATCGGCGATAGCGGGATCGGCGGAGAGCGTTTCGGCCATCTTTTCAAGCTCGTCGTCGCTTATCTTGGCGCTTTCCTTGAATCCGTCGTTATACTTCGCCAATAGCTCGTTTATGTCCGTTCCGTCGGCAAGGCGCTGAGACAAAGTCGGCGCGGCGCCGTAGCCCTCGGGAATGTCGGCGGTTATCGCCTGGGATACGTTGTAGTAGTTCGCGACGGTCTGAGAGGCGGAGTTTATCACATCAGACCCGAGACCCGAGATATGCGTCATAGGCGCGTAAACAACCTCGATTATCGCAAAGAGTATCAGGTAGGTGATGATCAACGAGCCGCAGCCGCCGGTTGGGCTTACGCCCTCCTGGTTGTAAAGCTCCATCATCGCCTCGTTCTGCTTTTCGCGGTTGTTGGCGTATTTTTTCATTATCTGTTCCCGCTTGGGGTTAAGCCTCGCCATTCTCGCCGAGGATTTCTGCTGTTTTATGCTCGAGGGAACCATAAGCAGCTTGATTATAAGCGTAAAGATAAACAGCGCTATGCCGTAGTTCTTTACAAGCATATAGCACCCGCGCATTATCCACCCGAAGGGGATCGCAATAATTCTGAACATTTTATCTATCCTTTCAGGGGGATTTTTCCGCCCGCTTTATTTCTTGATTTAATATCCGATATCTGTTTTCTGATCTCTGTCTTTTGTCTCTCTTCTGCGTTTTTCACCTTTTAAAGTATAAAGCCTGAACTTTTCCGGGACCTTATCGACCCCGCCGTTGCTCCAGGGGTTGCAGCGCAATATCCTCCACGCCGCCAAGATAAGCCCTTTTACCGCGCCGAAGCGTTCTATCGCCTCAACGGCGTATTCCGAGCATGTCGGGTAATATTTGCAGCAGGGCCGCTTTAGCCCCGATATATGGCGCTGATAAAACCTTATTATCGAAATAAAAAACTTTTTCACTTTACATTTTTAAGTTCGCCCGCAAGCTTAGAAAAAAACCCGTCGAGCGAGGTAGACTTCAGGCCGTTTATATCCTGCCTCGCGGAAAAAACTATGTCGTAGCCTATTGGCAATAAAAGCTCGTTTTTTTGATACGCCGCCCTGATGATCCTTTTGGCGCGGTTTCTTTTGACCGCGCAGCCGACCTTTTTGCCGACCGATATCCCGACGGCGTTATATGGCCGCCCGGTAAAAAAGCAGAACGCCGTAAGCCCCGGGCCCGGTATCCTTCTGCCCTTTTTAAAGCACCGCGAAAAGACCGCGGGTTCTTTAACTGTATCGGTAAAAAGCATAAAAACAAATACCCGCGCTTTCTAAAAAGAAAGACCACACGTCTATGTGGTCACTTCTGAATAAGATAACAGAAAATGCGGAATCAGTTCAGAATCCGGCGAACCTGAAATTCTGAATCTGACCTCCGTAAAAAAATCTTCCTGTCCTCAGGGTCAGTAGGTGAGCCTTGCTCTGCCCTTCTGGCGTCTGCGTGCCAAAACCTTGCGGCCGTTTTTAGTGGCCATTCTCTTAAAGAAGCCGTGTTCTTTTTTTCTGTGTATCTTCTTGGGCTGATAGGTCCTCTTTATCTGTGCCATTCGCGCTTACCTCCTTGTCCATTTTAAAGATGGGCAGTCGTCTGAAAAATCAGTAAATACCCTTACAAGGTAGTATTATATAACACTTTGAGTCCGATTGTCAATAGCCATTGTCTCATTTTTTATTAAATTTTGCCTTTTAAGACGCCCGGCTTCTCTTATTTGTAGAAAATTTACAACAGTTGCACGTTTTATTTTCCGCTATTTCTACGCCCTAATACTATTAAAATATTATGTGGGACTTGAAAAAACGCGGATTTTGTGCTATAATAAAATTGTAGAATGAATATGGGCAGTATCGCCATTTTTAGTATACCTATAAATTCACGGAACTTATATTAAAACTAAATCAGGAGGATAACCTAACATTATGGATTCTTTTTACGAACTGTTTGAAAACGTCAAGCATGTATGTCACGCCGATCCCAAAGTAAGCGAAGTAGGGTACAATAAATGGATAAAAAGCTTAGAGGCAAAGAAGTTTGAAAACGGCGTAGCCGTCTTAGCGGCCTCTAACGATTTTATGCGCCGGACTACCGAAGAAGCCTACGCCGAAACTATAAAGCGCGCCTTCGAGCAGGTCCTGGGCTTCCCGGTAGAGGTGGAATTTATTGTGAACCCCAACGCAGCCGAAAAAAAGGAACCGGCCGACGGCTTCGACGAAATTGAGCAGCGCATGGCGGACCTTATGTCGAGCCATCAGCGCAGCGACTATGAACTCACCTTTGAAAACTTCATCAAAGGCAAATCAAACGAACTTGCCTACGCCTACTGCATAGCGGTATCGGGCAAGAACACAGCGAACAAATCATTAAACCGCGCGGTATTCAACCCGCTGTTTATCTACGGCGATTCGGGCCTCGGAAAGACTCACCTTCTGCGCGCTATAGAGCACGAGGTAAGAAAAAACTTCCCGACCTTAAACGTAATTTACACCACCGGCGAGAGCTTCACGAACGAGATAGTAAAGGCGGTATCCGACAAGGACACCTATTCCTTCCATGAAAAATACCGCAAGGCCGATTATCTGCTGATGGACGACGTACAATTCATCGCCGGAAAAGAGATGACTCAGGAGGAGTTCTTCCACACCTTTAACGAGCTCTACCAGGCCGGCAAGCAGATAGTCATCACCTCGGACATTTCGCCAAACAAGATAAAAAAGCTTGAAGAGCGGATAAAGACCCGCTTCGCCCTCGGCGTTCAGGCCGACGTTTCGGCGCCCGACTTTGAAACGAGAATGGCGATAGTAAAGCGCAAGGCCGAGCTTTTGGATCTCAACCTCCCCGACCCCGTTGCAAGGATAATCTCGGAGAAGATCAAGAATAATATACGCCAACTTGAGGGCGCTGTCAATAAGATAAAGGGCCTCACGATGTTCTCAAACGAAAGCCCGTCTATTTCGATGGCGCAGCGGGTGATCAAGGAGACCCTTATAGACGCCCAGCCGGCCGAGATAACCGTCGACCGGATATTAAACGACGTCGCGGCCGCCTTTAACGTTCAGGCCGAAGATATAAGATCGGCAAACCGCAACGCCCAGATATCTTTGGCGCGCAAGGCCGCGGTCTACATAATCAGAGAGGTAAAAGGGCTTTCCTTTACCGCTATCGGCGAGGAGTTCCACAGAAACCACTCGACTATGACTATAAGCTATGCCGACATCAAGGAACTTATGAAGAAAAACAGCGATCTCAAAGAGACGGTGGACGACATCATAAACAACCTGAGAACGGTATAGTAAAAAACTGTAAGAAAATGAATTTTGAGGGGAAATATCAACATTTCAACAAAGTTTTCAACAGTTGAAACGGCTTAGACGCGTAATTTCACACAGATTTCAACCAAACCACCGCAAAATTTTCAAATTTCGCCGGGTTTTCAAAAGATTTTTAACTTTCAACCCACAGCGTTTCAACTTTACGACACGAAAAAAATCTTTCAAAAGCTTCAAACATTCCGTTAAAAACCCTGTTGACCCGTAAAACCGCTTCGGGCCTTATCCGCCCCGGGTCTTTCAACTTTTTCGCCGCCTCTAATACTAATACTAAAAATATATATTATTCATTCATACATTTTTGCAAAAATTTCTGCCCTGAATTTTTCCTTGCGGTTTAAAAAAGTTTTCGGGATTAACGGTAATAAGTCTTAAGTATAAAATTGTCTTTTTATATAAGGAGGAACGGATATGAAGATCATATGCAGTAAACAGGCTTTGTATGAAGCCTTAGTGAACGTTTCAAAGGCGGCGGCGGATAAATCCACCATTCCCGCCCTTGAAGGAGTAAAGCTGAGCCTTGAGCGCTCGGTGCTCACTCTTACCGGCTATGACCTCGAACTCGGCATCAACACCTCTATCCCCGTGGAGTCGGCCGACAGCGGCGAGCTGGTTGTAAATTCAAGGCTCTTTTCGGATATAGTAAAGAGAATGCCCGCGGACGATATTGAGATAAATATCTCCGAGACCCTTGCGGTAACCATCAAGGGCGGGGCGACCGAGTATTCGATATCCGCCCTCAGCGCCGCGGAGTACCCCTCTATACCCGAGATGTACGACGGCGACGAGGTAAGGCTCTCCCAAGGAGTTCTTAAAAGCCTCATTTCCGAGACGATTTTTGCGGTATCTACAAACGACACAAAACCGATACTCAAAGGCGAACTGTTTGAAATTGCCGACAACTGCCTGAACGTCGTGGCGATAGACGGTTTCAGGCTTGCCGTAAGGACCGAGAGCGTAAAGCGCGACGAACCTATGAAGTTCATAGTTCCCTCAAAGACGCTCTCCGAGGTCTCAAAGCTTTTAAAAGACGACGAGGATATAGATTGCGCGATAAGGGTGACTAAAAAGCAGGTAGTGTTCGATTTTTCCGGCTACACCGTATTTTCCAGGCTTCTTGAAGGAGAATTTCACAACTACCGCGGGTCTATCCCGCAGAACAGCGCGACCGAAGTTATTATATCGAAGCGCGAACTTATAGACTGCCTTGAACGCGCGTCGCTCCTTATAAATGAGAGGATAAAGATGCCGGTAAAGTGCATGTTCGACAACGGAGAGCTTAAAGTAACCTGCTCTACGACTATAGGCAAGATAAACGACGGAATTTCCGCGGACATCTCCGGCCCGAAGATAGAGATAGGCTTTAACTGCAAATTCCTGCTCGATCCGCTGAAAGTCATCAAGGACGACAAGATAAAACTTCTGATGAACGGCGGAAACCTGCCGATGAAGATAGTTCCCACAGAGGGCGGAGAGTATACATACCTTGTGCTGCCGGTAAGGCTTAAGAACGACTGACGCGGAGGATATATGAATTTGCCCGAAGAGATCATTGAGATATCCGGCGAGTTTATAAAGCTTGATTCGCTTTTGAAGTTTGCGGGATTCACCGACACCGGCGGAATGGCCAAAACCGTTATAGCGCTCGGAAAGGTAAGCGTAAACGGCGAGGTCTGCCTTATGAGGGGAAAAAAGATCCGCGAGGGCGACGTTGTGACCGTTGAAGGAGTCGACGCCGCAATAAGGGTAAAGACCCGCGAAGAAAGATGATAATAAAGGAATTTTCAGCCGACGGTTTTAAAAACCTCAAAAATATAGACCTCAGCCCGGCGCCGGGGGTAAACGTTATAATCGGCGAGAACGCCCAGGGAAAAACCAATCTTTTGGAGGCAATATGGATCCTCTCGGGGGCAAAGAGCTTTCGAGGCACCAAGGAAAAAGAGATGATCTCTTTTGACGGCGAATACGCCCGGCTCGGCGCCCTCTTTGAGGATTCGCAGCGCGTTCAGCGGATAGAAGCGGTCATCTCAAAAAACCCCCGCGAGCGCAGGCTTAGCGTAAACGGCGTTAAACAAAGGTATTTTTCCGGACTGTTCGGCCTGCTTAAGTGCGTAGTTTTTACCCCCGAAGACCTTAACCTCACCAAAGGCCCGCCCGAGGCAAGGCGCAGTTTTATAGACCTTTGCATATCTCAGATAAAGCCCGCCTATTCAAAGACGGTTTTAAAATATGAGAACGTATTACTCCAGCGAAACACGCTTTTAAAAAACCTTGCCTTGCGCCAGGGAACCGAGGCCGACCTCGACATATGGGATGAACAGATGGCGCGGCTCGGGGCGTATATATCGGTTATAAAGTATCAGTACACAAAAAAGCTCAGCCTTTACGCCGGAAGGCTTTATTCGGAACTCACCTCCGGCAAGGAAGATTTAAAGCTCGAATACAGATCGTCAATATATGAGGATATGTCAAACTTTACCGACCAATGGGCGGAGCTTACTAAAATATATCTCGATTCGCTGATAGCTTCGCGCGGCGAGGACATAGCCGCCGGGTTCACTACCGCCGGCGTTCACCGCGACGACGTTTCGGTATATGTAAAGGGAATATCGGTAAAAGACTACGGCTCTCAGGGTCAGAACCGCTCGGCGGCGCTTTCTATGAAGCTTGCGCAGGCGTATATACTCTGCGAGGAGACCGCCGAGATGCCGGTAATTCTTCTTGACGACGTTCTTTCGGAGCTTGACCGCTCGCGCCGGGAGTTCATAATATCAAAGTTAAAGGATATGCAGATCTTTATAACCTGCTGCGAGCCGGTTGCAAGGCTTAAAGGAAAGCGGTACGAAATGAGCGGCGGCAGAGTTTTAAACAAACAAAGGTAAAGGGTGTTGAAAATATGACGCTTCACCTTGGAAACGGGTATACCGTTTATCTTAAAAACGTCGTCGCGATAATGGATATAGAAAAGGCTTCAACATCTAAGATAACCCGCGAATATCTTTCAGGGGCCGGCCGCGCCGGAAGGGTGATAACCTGCTCGTACGAGCTTCCGAAAAGCTTTGTGGTTTCCCTCGACGAGGACCTCACCGAACGGGTTTATATCTGCGGGGTGTCGGCCGAAACCCTCAAAAAGAGGGCGAATGAGAGATTTTAGCAATACTAACGGTAATAAACACGTTATTATATACTATATGTATCAAGAAAAGGAGTAAATATTTTGGCTGAATTTGATGAGATCAACGTCAACGCCACGGCGGTTGACAAATCAAACAACTACGACGCGAGCGAGATCCAGGTCCTTGAAGGCCTCGAAGCCGTCCGCAAGCGCCCCGGAATGTATATAGGCTCGACAGGGCCAAAGGGGCTTCATCACCTTGTATATGAAATAGTAACCAACTCTATCGACGAGGCTCTGGCCGGGTACTGCGACAGGATAGACGTCGAACTTTTGCCGGATAACATTGTAAGAGTGACCGACAACGGCCGAGGAATACCGGTGGGCATCCACCCGAAAGAGGGAATTTCCGCCGCGACGGTTGTGTTCACGGTCTTACATGCCGGAGGAAAATTCGGCGGCGGCGGATATAAAGTCGCCGGCGGTCTCCACGGCGTAGGCGCGTCGGTGGTAAACGCGCTGTCCGAATGGCTCGAACTTACGGTAAGAGACGGAAAAAACATCTACTACCAGCGCTTTGAGCGCGGCGCCTACGACAAAGAACTCGGCATAGTAGGTTCGACCTCTGAAACCGGCACCACGATTGAATTTAAGGCCGACCCGCTTATATTCGAGCAGTCGACCGAATACGACTACGACACGCTTCTGAAGATGCTTCGGGAGCAGGCGTTTTTGAACGCCGGGGTAAGGATAGTCTTTACCGACCGCAGAGACGGCGGCGACAAGACGGTCGACCTAAAATATAACGGCGGCATACGCGAGTTCGTCACCCACATTCACGAGACACGCGGGCTTGACGTTTTAAATCCCGAGGTAATATATGTAAGCGGAACAAAGGACGACTACACCGCCGAGATCGCTATGCAGTATAACGACAGCTATAACGAGCTGGTGCTTTCGTTCGCTAATAACGTTCACACCCCCGACGGCGGAACGCACGAGACAGGCTTCAAAAACGCGCTTACTAAAGTCATAAACGACTACGGCAAGAAGTTCGGACTTTTAAAAGACGGCGTAAAACTTTTAGGCGAGGACGTAAGAGAGGGCCTAACCGCGATAGTTTCGGTAAAGCTTACCAACTGCGAGTTTGAGGGCCAGACAAAGGGCAGGCTCGGCAACCCCGAGGTAAGGCCATTCGTTGAGGCTCTTGTGACCGAGAAGCTTATGAACTACCTTGAGGAAAACCCCGCGATCGCGCGGTCTATCTTCGATAAATCGGTTCAGGCGCAAAACGCCCGCGAGGCCGCAAAGAGGGCAAGAGAGCTTACAAGGCGCAAATCCGCGCTTGAATCTGCTTCGCTGCCGGGTAAATTGGCCGACTGTTCCGAGCGCGACCCCGCGCAGACCGAGATATTCATAGTTGAGGGAGATTCGGCCGGAGGCTCGGCAAAAGAGGGCCGCGAGAGAAAATATCAGGCCATACTCCCCCTCTGGGGAAAGATGCTTAACGTTGAAAAGGCGCGTATCGACCGCGTTTACGGCAACGACAAGCTCACCCCCGTAGTAACCGCCCTCGGGACCTCTATCGGCGAGGATTTCGACATATCCCGCTTAAGATACGGCAAAGTTATAATTATGGCCGATGCCGACGTCGACGGCTGCCACATAAGGACCCTGCTTTTGACCTTCTTCTTCAGGTTCATGAAGCCGCTTATCGAGGAGGGCCATATATACATCGCTCAGCCGCCGCTATTTAAAATAACAAAGGGCAAACAGGTGCGCTATGCGTTTTCTGACGAAGAACGCGACGCCTATATAGCCGAGCTCGGCGGAAAATGCGACGTTCAGCGCTATAAGGGTCTCGGCGAAATGGACCCCGAACAGCTCTGGGAAACCACCATGGATCCCGAGACGAGGACCATATTAAAGATAACCCTCGACGACGCCGAAAAGGCCGACGAGACCTTTACGATACTGATGGGCGACAAGGTAAACCCCCGCCGCGAATTTATCGAAAAGAACGCGCAGTTCGCCCAGAACCTCGATTTCTGATAAAACCGCTATACTGCGGGTATAATCATCTATAAAAATAACTTTCAGGAGATATTATGGAGAAGTTAAAACTGCTTTATACGGCCGACAAGAAGGACTTTTTGGAGGGATACGATCTTTATCACAAGCTCTACCGCCAGAAGGCCGTATATATAAAGGCGGCGATATTTCTGATACCGCTTTTGCTGTTCATTCAGCAGATATGCATGGACCCGTATTTTTACATGGGCTACCTTTGCATAATAGTCTGCACCGCGGCGATAGTCTGCATAATCCTGACGCCGAACATGGAGCGCAGAACGACCGAGCGGGCGCTTGAAAATATAAGCGGCAGAAAATATCAGTTCACGCTATATGAAGACCGCCTTACCGTCGAGAGGGTATATCCCGAGGGCGAGGAGCCGGCCGCGAAGATCATGTCGACCGAGATAAGCCTCGGCGAAAAGAGCTTAAAGCTTATAGAGACCGAAACGGTCGTAGGGATATTCACAAAGGCCGAAAGCGTAGTTTTGCCCAAGCGGGAGATGAACGACTACGACCTTGAGACCATACGCAAATACATAAAGTAAGACATGAGGAAACGTTAATATATATATAGAGGAAAGAAGTTGATTTTTTGTTCGCAGAAGACAAAAAGATAGTCCAGAGAGATCTAAACCACGAGATGCGCGAGAGCTTTCTTGCCTACTCGATGTCGGTAATAATCCAGCGCGCGCTGCCCGACGTCCGCGACGGCTTAAAGCCTGTTCACCGCAGGATACTTTATACAATGTATGAAGACGGCCTTACCCCGGATAAAAAATACTTAAAGTGCGCAACTACCGTCGGCGACACCCTCGGCCGCTACCACCCTCACGGCGACGCCTCGGTTTATGACGCCATGGTAAGGCTTGCGCAGAAGTTTTCGATGAGATATCCCCTCGTCGACGGGCACGGAAACTTCGGTTCCGTTGACGGCGACCCGCCGGCCGCCTACCGTTATACCGAATCGAAGATGGCGAAGATGGCGATGAATATGCTCACCGACATCGAAAAGGACACCGTCGACTGGATGCCTAACTATGACGACAGGCTCCAGGAACCGGTAGTTCTGCCGTCGAGGTACCCTAATATCTTGGTAAACGGCTCTGTGGGTATAGCCGTAGGTATGGCGACGAACATTCCGCCGCACAACTTGGGAGAAGTTATCGACGGATTAAAGCTTATAGCAAAGAACCCCGATTGCAGCCTTGAAGAGCTGATGGAGCACATTAAAGGCCCAGATTTCCCGACGGGGGGAATAATTATGGGCCGCGCGGGAATTAGGGCTGCATACGCCACCGGCCGCGCAAAGATAACCCTGCGCTCAAAGACCTCGATCGAGGAGATACACGGCAGAAACTGCATAATCGTCACCGAGATACCCTATATGGTAAACAAGGCGAGGCTGATAGAATCGATAGCCCAGCTTGTAAAGGACAAGCGGATAGACGGAATACACTTTATAAGAGACGAGTCGGACCGCTCGGGCATGAGGATAGTTATAGAGCTTAAAAAAGAGGCCAACCCTCAGATCGTCTTAAACAAGCTGTTCAGCTTTACCCAGCTTCAGGACACCGTGGGCGTTATTATGCTTGCGCTTGTAAACGGCGTGCCGAAGGTTTTAAGCTTAAAGGAAATATTGACCGAATACTTAAACTTCCAGGTCGAAGTTATAACCCGCAGGACGAAATTTGACCTCAAAAAGGCCCGCGAACGCGAACACATCTTGCAGGGTCTTGTCGTCGCGCTCGATTATATCGACGAGGTAATAAGGATAATCCGCGCGTCGGCGGGGCCTGCCGAGGCAAAGGCGGCTTTGGTCGAAAGGTTCGGGATAACCGAAATTCAGGCGGAATATATCGCAAACATGAGGCTTATCCAGCTTTCGGGCCTCGAGCGCCAGAAGATATATGACGAGCTTGCAGCCTTAGAGGAGAAGATAAAGGACTTTGAGGACATACTTGCGAATCACGAGAGGATAGTAGACATAGTTATTTCGGAGAGCGAGGAGATATCCGCGAAGTTTTCCGACGAGCGCCGCACCGAGATACAGTCGGTAAGCGGCGAGGTGGATATCGAAGACCTGATACCCGAGGACATGAACGTTATTGCGCTTACGAACAACGGCTATATAAAGCGCACGAGTTCGTCGGAATACGCGGTACAGAAGCGCGGCGGCAAGGGCGTTTCGGGAATGAAGCAGCGCGAGGAGGACTTTGTAAGCTCGATGTACGTCTGCTCGACCCATGACAACGTTTTGTTCGTGACCGACCGGGGGATAATGTACAAATTAAAGTGTTTTGAGATTCCCGAAGGCTCTAAGGCTTCAAGGGGCACCAACGTTATCAATCTTCTGCCGCTGCAAAACGGCGAGAAGATAGCGGCTATGCTATACTGCCGCGAGTTTGACGACAACAGCTATGTAACTATGATAACCAAGGCGGGAAAGATCAAGAAAACAAGCCTTTCGGCGTATCAGAACGTAAGAAAGAACGGACTTATAGCCATCGGGCTCGACCCCGACGACGAGATACGCGGCGCTCTGATGACGTCGGGGAATGATGAAATTCTTGCGGCGACCCGCGGCGGCCGGCTCATAAGATTCGATGAAGCCGAGCTTAGGCCGATGAGCAGATCGGCCCACGGCGTTAGGGCAATAAAACTGCGCGGCGACGACGAAGTAGTATCTATGGAAGTCCTCAAAGAGGACGCGTATGTTCTGACCGTGACCGACAAGGGCTACGGCAGAAGGGTAAGCCCCGACCTCTACAGAAAACAGAGGCGCGGCGGCTACGGGATCCTCAACTACAAAACGGGCGGCGCAAAGGGCGACGTCTGCGGAATAAAGATAGTAGGCGAGGACGACGATGTTATACTTATCTCGAACGACGGAATTATTATAAGGGTGCGCGCCTGCGACATCAGTATAATGGGGCGCTACTCGGGCGGCGTGACGATAATGAGGACCAAGGGCGCCGATGAGCGCAGGGTCGTCGCCTTCACCACGGCGGAGCATGACGACGAGGCGGAGACCGAGGAGGTCGAACAGCTGACCGACGAGGAGCTTGCGGAGATCGCCCGCCAGGAGGCCGAGGCCGAAGCCGCAGAGAATGCCGAACCGGAGGAACCCGCTGACGACGAGGAAGAATGACGGGGAAATTCTCACGAATGATAACAGGTAAGATTTATGCTAAAAGAATTTTTGCGGATCCCCGAACTTGAAACAAAGCGGCTCTTTTTGCGCAAGCTGACGCCTGACGATACCGACGATTTGCGCGAATGGCTGGGGCTGGACATTGTCTATCAATATTGGGGCCGCCCTGCGAACAAAGATGAGAAAGACCCGGAGCTTTTGTTTATTGACCCAAGACCGCATGTCAAGCGCAAGCCGTCTCATGATTTCACATGGGGGATCGAAAGCAAAGAGGATCACAGAGTGATCGGGATCATAGAAGTATTCGAAGTAGAAAACGACAGGCTGGGAAAGATCGCATGCAGAATAAACCCTGCCTGCTGGAACCGGGGCGTTTGTACCGAGGCGCTGACAAAAGTTGTGGAGTTTATCTTTTCGGAAACATCGCTGGACAGATTGCATGCGGAGGCGGACGTAGAAAACGTGGCATCAAATGCGGTTTTAAAGAAATGCGGGTTTACGCTTGAAGGCTGCATCAGAAACGGAAAGATGGTCAATAACTACTGCACTTACAATATTTACGGATAAATCCGGGATGATTTTCGTCGGCGCGCGAATGAGGAATACTTAGGAAAAAGCTGATTTATCTGTAGGATGAATTGCGCGATCCTATATAAAAAAGCAGACGGGGTACGTCTGCTTTTGCTTTGTGGGGGGGAGGGGGATTAAGAAAGAGGGGGGGCGGCAAACTGCTGATGGTGAAAAGGAATTCGCGGCGGGGCCGCTCATGCTATTTTAAATGATCCAGCACCATTGTGCGCCTTACCCGGAAAAACCAAACAACGCACGTCCACACACTATAAAAAGGTATTCGCAAATTTCCTCGCGGAAATTTTCTCATACTATTTGAAATGCCCCTCCCCTGGCCCCTCCCCGGTGGGGAGGGGAACGCGGGAGGAAAATTGACAGCGTTAGCTGGTTATTTGCAGAGCGCCGCCTTTGATGAAAAGGTATTCGCGGTGCGAATGATATTTGAAGTTGTGCAAATGCCTCATATAAAATAACCCGCCCTCGTGCAGACCAAATGATGAAAAGGTATTCGCGGCGGGGCCGCTCATGCGGGTAGAAGACAGAGGGCAGATGTCAGAAGACAGAGGCGCTCCTTCCGGGGTGGGAGTGATAAGGTGCGGCACCGCTACCGGGGGGTAAAAGGTATTCGCTCCGCGAATGCTATTTTAAATGAACCGGTTCATTGTGCGCCTTACCCGGAAAAGTCAAACAACGCACGTCCGCACACTGTAAAAAGGTATTCGCTATGCGAATGCTATTTGAAATGCCCCACCCCTGACCCCTCCCCGGTGGGGAGGGGAACGCGGGAGGAAAATTGACAGCGGTAGTTGATTATTTGAAGGGTGCCGCGGTCTTGTAAAAAGGTATTCGCGGCGGTGCCGCTCTGCGGGTAGAAGACAGAGGGCAGATGTCAGAAGACAGAAACGCTCCGCCTGGGGCGAGAGTGACAAAGCGAGGCTGCCCTGTGCTCATCTTATGAAAGGTATTCGTGGCGGTGCCGCTCATGCTATCTTAAATAATCCAGTTCATTGTGCCCCTCAAATAATAAAGCAAAACAAAGCGCGTCCACATACTATAAAAAGGTATTCGCTTCGCGAATGCTATTTGAAACGCCCCACCCCTGACCCCTCCGCTTTTAGAAGATAGAAGTTAGATGATTAGAAGATAGAACGCCTTACTGTAAGTAATAGTGACAGAGTGCGGCCACCCTCCATTGATAGAAAGGTATTCGCGGCGGTGCCGCTCATGCGGGTAGAAGACAGAGGACAGATGTCAGAAGACAGAAACGCTCCGCCTGGGGCGAGAGTGACAAAGCGAGGCTGCCCTGTGCTCATCTTATGAAAGGTATTCGCGGCGGTGCCGCTCATGCTATTTTAAATGAACCAGCACCATTGTGCGCCTTACCCGGAAAAGCCAAACAACGCACGTCCACACACTATAAAAAGGTATTCGTAAATTTCCTTGCGGAAATTTTCTCATACTATTTTTAATCACCCTACCCCCTGCCCCCTCCCCTCAAGGGGAGGGGGTTCTGCTATGCCGTGACTTTCTTCATAGGTCAGTAGGGGGAGGGGTGATCCGGCGCGGGCGCGGAAAGAAAGCAGAAATCAGATATCAGAAAACAGAAGTGCTCTTTTAGATACTTGCTGAATAGCCCGGCGCCGCCCGCGCCCACCTTTTTAGATGATAGAGGGTAGATGAATAGAAGTTAGTAAAGTGAATCGTTAAAGCTGCCCTCGGTGAATATGACCGTCTTGGCAGTTTCGCGAAAAAATCGCCTCGCCGCTCAATGGGTACGGGTGAGCGGCGAGGTTTTGGGCATGAAGCAATAAACTCATCGTATAATATTCGCAGAATATTACTTAGAGTCGCGGATATTGTTCACGCCGGTGAGCAGACACATGGCGGAAACTATCGCCGAGAGCACGCCGGTCAGCTTTTTGCCTTCGGCGAGGTCGAGATCTGCAAGGCGGCCCCATAAAATTCCGCCGATGATCTCAACAACGCCGAGCGCCAGCATGATGCGGCCGCGCTTGCGCTCAAGCCGCCTGCGCGCTGGGGAAATGCTCATTTTAAAACCTCCCTTTTAGATGATAGGTGTTAGAAATTAGATGATAGGTATTAGAAAATTAGAATATAGAGCGCCCTATTCAGGGCGGGTGGAACAGAGTGATGCTGTCAGGGGCGCCGTGCGCAGGGTGCGGGCTTGTAAAGGCGTGCAACGCGCCGGGCAAGCAGGGGCGCGGCGGGCCGATGACATTTGCAGCAAACGGGCGGCCTTTTACCCGCCGCGCCCGGGGTAAAAGGTATTCGCTTACATTTGTATTATTGCTCACCCTCAGCACCCACATCAACTAACTACTAACAACTATTCTCTACTTACTATACGCTCATGCTATTTGAATCACCCCACCCCCTGCCCCCTCCCCTCGAGGGGAGGGGGTTCTGCTATGCCATGACTTTATGCATAGGTCAGTAGGGGGAGGGGTGATCCGGCGCGGGCGCGGAAAGAAGGCAGAAAACAGATGTCAGAAAACAGAAGCGTCACTTTTCGGGCGGGTTGGGCGGAATAGCGCGGAGCGCCCGCGCCCAACCTTTTAGATGATAGATGTTAGATGATTAGAAGTTAGAGTGCTCTATTCAGGGCGGGTGGAACAGCGTGCAGCTGACGAGGGCTTATCGAAAAAACGACACGAACAGGACAAGGGCGCCGTGCGCGGGGCGCAAACTTATATGGGCATACTCGCCCAAGGGTGGCATTCGCCCACCCCTATATTATCCCTAACCCTCTAAATCCCATCAACTAACAACTAACTACTATTCTCTAACAACTACAACAACTACCCGCCTATTCCCCGGTGTACTCGACCATGGTGGCGCTCGAAACGCCCTCAACCGCGGTGAGGCGCGAGAGAATGTCGGCGGTCTTTTTCCTCATGCGGATATCGGCGGTCAGCTCGTTTTCGCCATGGTATTTGGCGGCTCCGCGGATCCTCGCATGGGCCTCGTCTAATATTTTTCTGATGCTCTCGTCCGCGGGATCGCTGTATTTTACCGTTATGACAAACGTACGCCGCCCATGTGCTGAAACGGAGAATATGATATACAGTATAGCGATCGCGGCCGTGGCGATGATGGCAAAGGGGTAAAGTCCGGCGCCTGAGGTTATGCCGGCTGCGATCCCCCAGAAAAGAAATCCCACATCAAGAGGATCTTTGACGGCCGAGCGGAATCTCACTATAGACAACGCGCCGACCATGCCGAGGGAAAGAACGAGGTTAGAGCCTATAGTGATCGTGATAAACGCGGTCACAACGGATGTAAGCACGATAAGGATGGCGAAGTTTTCATTATAAACCGCGCCGCGGTAGAAGATTTTGTAGACGAAGTAGATTACGAGCGAGCAAAGTGCGGCGCAGCAGAGCGACACCAGAATATAGGCGACTGTGAGATGTTCGACGAGGCCGAGCTGTTCGATGGACTCGCGTAGGACTGAGCGAATTGATTGCATAGTGATTTTCCTTTCCGTTTAGATGTTGGGGCTGTTAGATGATAGATGATAGATGAGTAGAATTTAGAGCGCTCTATTCAGGGCGGGTGGAACAAAGTGGTGCTGACAAGGGCGAGGGCGGGGAGGGAGGTGGCATGCGCCGGGGGAGGTATTCACGGAGCGTGGAGTAGTTGAAGTGGACATACCTTGTTGAATAAAATAAGGCTTCCTGATAATACGTCGGTTTTTAAAAAGGTATTCGCTTCGCTCATGCTATTTTAAATGAGCCGGCACCATTGTGCGCCCTTCATGGCAAAGCAATTCAAAGTGCGGCCACAGGGGGGTAAAAGGTATTCGCGGCGGTACCGCTTATGCGGGTAGAAGACAGAGAGCAGATATCAGAGGGCGGAAAGGCTTCTTTCAGGGCGAGGGTGACAGGGTGCGGCGC
>CANRHA010000005.1 GCA_947630315.1 uncultured Clostridia bacterium | reverse complement strand
AAATGCCGATCGTTATCTCGTCAGAGCCGATCTTGCCGAAGTCTATGTGATCGAACCTGACCTTGCTGCCGGGGCGGGTTATAACTCCGCCGCCCATGCCTGTCTGCAATTCTTCCTGATTTGAGCAAAGCGACGCGCAGACAGTTTCCGCATAGGGGTCAAAGCTTGCGGGGCCGAAGCCTCGGTTTTCCATCTCTATTTCCGAGATTATCTCGTCGCACCCGCTGCTGTTCCGGCAGCACGCCCTGAGCCTGTAAACGCCGTCGCCGCGCGGTTTTATAACCGTCCTGCCGTTTTCATCCGCCACCTCTATGAGGTTTGTTTCGACCCCGCTCTCGGTGACGGCCTTAAAGCTCACGCTCTCCATTCCGTAAGTGTTGTTTTTCGGGAAAAGCTCAACGCTGACGGCGGCGACTTTGTTTTCCGGAGTTATCAGCTTATCCGATACATGAAGCTCTATTTTTCTTACGCTGACCTCCGTTTTCGGCTCGGAGCGCGGAACCTCATATTCCGCCGATATTCCCTCCTCGCGCCTTGCGGAAAGCGCCCTGAACCTTACCTCTTTTCCCTTGAGGCCGGGGGAGGAGACCTTCATAACTATCTCGCCCGGCTCGGTTTTTGAAGCTATCATCGCCAGGAGCTTGCCCGAAAACAGTCTTCTTGAATCGGTCTTGTACTGTTCGTAGTCGGTGGAATCGCCGTTGTCAAGCCCTACGAGCCGCCCCGCGCCGCTGACTTCAACATGAATGCGGTTGCGCGCGTTTTCGACCGCGTTTCCGTCCTTGTCCAGAACGCTTATCTCGGCAAATATCATATCGGTCCCGTTTGCAAACAGCGTAGGCTTGTCGGCCGATACCGCTATTTCCTCCGGGTCTGATACCGTTATTCTTACGTCCTCGCAGACCTTTTCCCCGCGCGAATTATAGCCTATAGCCCTTATTTCCCCGGGGTGATATTCAACCTGCCAGCGGCCGGTTATTTCATCGCCGTTTTTGTGATCAAAGGCGTATTTCCCCTGAGATTTCCCGTTTACAATAAGCTCCGCCTCGGCGCAGTTCGAGTAGATGAAGACGTCAATAAGCTGCCCCTCGTTGAAATCCCAGCAGCCCGGAACGAGGTGCGCGAAGGGTTCCGCCTCGGCGTTCCATTCCGCCCGATAGGCGTAAAACGTGTCTTTCGGGAAGCCCGCGGTGTCGATATGTCCGAAGTATGAATTTTTTGTCTGGTAAGGCGTAGGCTCGCCTATGTAGTCGAACCCCGTCCATATAAACTGCCCGAGGCTGAACCTGCGGTTGCGGTCCATGGTTATGTTGTAGGCGGCCGTAGGCGCGCTCCAGCCTGTTGCGCAGTTCATCAGGCTCGAACACTGTAAGTCGTCGTACGTTGTGGAAAATACCCTCGCCGGGAAGTGGTATATCCCTCTCGACTGGATCGTTGAGGCGGTTTCGGAGCCGTAAATAAGCCAGCCGGGGTGTTTTTTGTGATGCTCGTCGTAGAGGTCTTCCGCGTAGTTGTATCCTACAAGATCTATCTTTTCGGCGCAGTTCTGCGCGCCCTCCCAGCGCATGTAGTTGGAGCCTATCGTTACGGGGTGAGCGTTTTTGTAATCGCTCTGCCTTACGCATTTAACAAGCTCCTCGGTTATTTCAACGCCGTGGGGCGAGGCATGAGTGTCATATATCTCGTTGCCGATGCTCCACATAATAAGGCTCGGGTGATTTCTGTCGCGCCTCACCCAGCTTCTGACGTCCTTGGCGTGCCATTCTTTAAAGAACCGCGCGTAGTCGTAGTCGGTCTTTTTGCCCTCCCACATGTCAAAGCATTCGGAATCGACCATTATGCCGAGCTCGTCGCAAAGCTCCATCATCTCTACCGACGGGGGATTGTGCGATGTCCTTATCGCGTTTACGCCCATCTCTTTAAGTTTTATCAGCTGTCTGCGGGTCGCGGCTCTGTTTACCGTCGCGCCGAGCGCTCCGAGGTCGTGGTGCATACATGCGCCGTTGAGCTTTATGCTCTCGCCGTTTAGGTAAAGTCCGTTCGAGGGGTCGAACCTCAGATACCTGTAGCCTATGCGTTCAAAGCGCGAATCGACCGCCTCCTCGCCGACAATAAGCTCGGTAAGCAGGGAATAGAGATACGGCGTTTTAACGCTCCAAAGGTACGGGTCGTCGATCTCAATGCTCGCCGATACCTTTTCGGTGCCCTCCGGGAAGGGCATTCTTGTAATTGCGACCGTTTCGCCGTCGTCGTCTATAAGCGTGTGTCTGATTATCCCCGCGCCGCGGCATTCTACCTCGGTGTCTATTTCAGTGATCCAGCTCGAGCCTTCAAGGCTGCTTACAACGTAGGTCCCGTCGTCGGCTATCCTGTCCGGGCCGGTTTCGCGGAGCCATATATTTCTGAATATCCCCGCGCCCGAGTACCATCTTGAATTGGGCGACTGATACCTGACCCTGACCCTGATCTCGTTTTCGCCCTCCTTAACGCTTTCAAGGGGAACGTCAAAGGTGGTGTAGCCGTATTTCCATTCAAAGATCTTAGCGCCGTTAAGGTAGATCTCGCTGTCCATGTATACGCCCTCGAACCTAAGGGAAAACCTTCTGCCCGATATCCCGGCGAGTTTAAAGCTCTTGCGGTACCAGCCGTCAGAGGTCTTGTAGAGGTTTTTAGCGTCATGTATAAGCCAGTCGTGCGGAATGTCGACGCGCGTCCAGTTTTCGGGCGTGCCGCCCAATTCGGCGAGTGAAAATTCCCAGCCGTCATTAAACAGTTTAAGCATAGTCAGGTCTCCTTTTTATAAACAAAGCGGCGCCCATGAAAAAACAGGGCGGCCGCCTTAAAGAATCACTTTTTCTGAGGGAGCGAATCAAAATCGCGAAGAGCAAGAACAACGTCAAGGTTGCCGTTTCTTGAACGTATGGCGTCGATAAACTCTCTGCGGTCAACGCTGTCCGGGAGGGTGATGAGGTATCTCAGCTCATATATCGAGCCGAAGTCGGCGGTGCGTATCTGGTTCAGCTCCCAGTCGTCGGTGTATTTGTCGAGCAGGTCGTCGAACGCGCCGTCGAAGTTGAGGTCCTCGGGTATGGATATCTTAAGTAAAATAAGTTTTCTTGAGGGCTTGCCAAAGTGCGCGGCGGTGAGAATAACCATTATCGCACAGATGACTACGGTTATAACTATCGTGACGCCGTAGTAGCCGGTTCCGCAGCCTATGCCTATAACTATCGCGAATAAAAGGCTGGTTATGTCCATCGTGTCGCGCGGGTTGCTTCTTATTCTTAATAGGGCGAGCGCGCCGCCGAGGGATACCGCCGCCGCGACGCTTGAATTTACAAGCAGAATAACGCTCGCCATAAGCGGGGCGAGTAAAACTATCGCCGCGGGGAAGTCTGAGGTATAGCCTCTTTTGCGGTTGGTGAATAGATACACTAAGCTCAGAAGAGCGCCCAAAACAAGCGCTACGAGAATCGAGGTTATAACTCCTCTTGCATTAAGCGGAACGCCGGCGACGTCGGGGAATAAAAATTTAATCATACTGTCAGATTCCTTTCGATCCGGCTGCGTTCATCAAGGTGTAAAAATTCATGTCCGCATAGCCTTGAATATTCGTTTCCGTATTTTGAAAAATGAGTCATAAACACCTTTTCTTCCGTGAGAATGTCGCAGAGCCACTTCGGCGGGGCGTGAATGAACTTTATCTCCATAAGCCTCTCGCCGGCGTTCAGGAGGGGCTCGCCCCCGCCGCCCTTTGAAAGATCAACGTCGTACCGCCGGGTCAGGATGTTCTGGTCGAAGGTTATCCTGAGCGTCGGGTCGGCCGAGTCGGTCAGGGCTATTCTGTCGTAGCTTATAAATACCTTTGGCGACAGCTTTCTGCGGCTTAAAAAGTATTCTATCTCGGTTATCATTCTTTCGGCGGGGTAGTCGTTGGTCTCGGGCCTTACGCCGTTACATACAAAATCCATCGCGGCGTTGTATGGCAGGATCGCCCTGCGCTTTGTGACTATTCCCTTTATCTTGCGTTTAAGCTCTAAAAACACCGTCTCGTCGCCGGTTTTCGGGAAGGTGTACCCTCTGAGCCTGAGTTTTTCCTTAAACTTGGGCTTCATAATCGAGTTATATATGACCGAGTTGTGTTCGTCGTCAAAGTATATGTTGTATATGGGGTAGGTCTTGCCTCCGCGGCAGTATTTATCCGGCTCCATCTTTCTTTGAAGAATAAAGTGATCAAGGAGCCTTTGGGCCTGAGCCTCGGAGACAAGGTATTTTTTTTCGTATCTTTCAAAGGTAAATACTGCCACCTCTTAGCTCCTTTCGCTTTACATATCCCTCGCTGCAAGCGGCTTTACCGCCTCCGGCAAATATCAATACCGTTATATTATATCAAAAATCGCGGCGGATTTCAATATAAAAAGAGAAAAAAGCTGTGAATTTTAAATGAATTTTTTGAAACCGGCAGGGGAGAGCCAACTGAGATAAGAAAACAGGTTTTCTCTGTGAGCGCTGTGAGCCGCTGCGTATGCAATAGTCGCGCAGAGCCGTCGAACCCAATGCGGCGGCTCGCACGCACCTTTTTCTCCGCCGAAGGCCCCGGGCGAAGCCCCGGCGGCCCCGGAGGGGCCGCCGCAGCGGCAGCTTCGCTGCCGCCGGCCCCGCGCGCGGGGCGGGCTTCGCCCGGGGCCTCGGCGCACGCAGCAGTATGTAAGAGCCGCCGCCGTGTAAGATAGCGGCTTTATGTCGGATCACGCAGGCATGTTGTCTTATTGCAGAGGGCTGAAAATTTTAAAGGCCCTCTGAAAACTCAGAGAGCCTCGGTTAAAATTGCCTTGCGTAAATTACTCCTCAACAGGAGCGGATACGGGGCAGGTCGCGGCGCAGTTGCCGCAGGAGATGCAGGTGTCGGCGTCGATGACGTACTTGTCGTCGCCCTCGGTGATAGCGCTTACGGGGCACTGTTCTGCGCAGGCGCCGCACTTGATGCATTCATCGGTGATCTTGAAAGCCATTGTATTTCCTCCTTCGGGATATGTATAAGAGCTTGGTATTCTCTTGATATACATTTTATCATATATTTTTAAAAATGCAAGAGGTTTTACAAGATTATTTTTAGCTTGAATTTTCCCCGAGGTTATGATATACTAATCAATGTATACGGCTTTTTAGGAAGGGAGGCGGCAAAAAACGGTCAAAAAAATATTTTCGGCGATACTTCAATACCTTCGCCGGCTCGATAAAACCCTGCTTTTGCTGATGCTTGCCGCCTGTGCGTTCAGCGTTGTAATGCTCTACTCTTTGGTCATAAACAACCAGAGCCAATCAATAACCAACGCCGAGCTTGATTACACCGACTACCGAACTCAGGCCGCCGCCGCGCTTTTGGGCGCCGCCGCGTGTCTTGTAATAGCCGCATGGGATTACCGCAAGTTCTGCAAGCTTTGGTTCATATATATGCCGATCACCCTCGGACTTACCTGCCTTACCTTTACCTCGCTCGGCAGGGCGGGGCTTGAGGGCGCCGACGACAAGGCGTGGATAGCGATAGGCGGGTTCACTTTGCAGCCTGCCGAGTTTTTAAAGCTTGCGTTCATACTCTCCTTCGCGTACCATTGTTTTAAAACCGAGGAGATATTCAACAACCCGCTAAACGTCCTGTTTTTGTGCGTCCACGGCGCCGTGCCGATAGGGCTTGTAATGCTCCAGGGCGACGACGGCACCGCGATAGTTTTCTGCGCGGTGTTTCTTGCTATACTCTTTGCCGCCGGGCTTTCCTGGAAGTACATTCTCGGCGCAGGGATCCTCTCGCCGATAGCCGTTTGGTTCATGTGGACCCACTACCTTCAGCCAGTCCACAAAAACCGAATACTCGCGATCCTGAACCCCGAAAAGTACGCCACCCCCGATATGCTCTACCAGACGAATCTTGCGAAAATAGCTCTCGGTTCGGGCCAGGTTCGCGGGAAGGGGCTTTTCGGCGGCAATTACAGCTATGTTCCGGTAAGCCATAACGATTTCATTTTCAGCTATGTCGGCCAGACGCTCGGGTTTATAGGCTGTCTCGGGCTTGTGATACTTTTAGGGGTCATATGCCTGCGCATACTCGGAAACGGTCTTAGGTCGGGCGACGGCCTCGGCAGGTATATCTGCGTTGGAGTTTTTGCCTATCTGTTTGTCCAGAGCCTTTTGAATATCGGAATGGTGATGGGCGTAACTCCGGTAATAGGGATAACCCTGCCGTTTATCTCCGCCGGCGGAACGTCTATGCTAACGTCCACAGTAGCTATAGGTCTTGTGATGTCGGTCCATTTCCACTCCGCAAAATACGACACCCTCTTTGCAAAGAAAAAATGACATAAAATTCCGGGCGCGCCGAGCGCCGCGAAGAACAGGAGGATACATATGAAAAAAGCAACCCTGAACGAAATAGGCGGCTCCGCCGAGAGATACGCCGGTTTAAGAAAGATGTACGGCGAATATTTCGGCTCCGAGCCTAAGAGATTTTTCTCCGCGCCGGGCAGATCGGAGATCTGCGGGAACCACACCGACCACAACCGCGGCAAGGTGATGGCGGCGGCGGTAGATCTTGACGTAATAGCCGCCTGCGAGATGACCGGCGGAGATACCGTCACGGTAAAATCGGAGGGCTACCCCGAGGACAGCGTAAAGATAACCGAACTCAGCCCCGTCGAATCGGAAAAGAACGGCTCGGCGTCGCTTATAAGGGGCGTCTGCGCGGGATTTGCCGCCCGCGGATATAAAATAGGCGGCTTTAAGGCCTATACCCGCTCGAATGTTTTAAAAGGCTCGGGGCTGTCGTCGTCCGCCGCGTTTGAGGTCCTTATAGGAACTATCCTCAACGGGCTTTATAACGGCGGAACCGTTTCGGACGTCGAGATAGCCCAGATAGCCCAGTACGCCGAGAACGAGTATTTCGGTAAGCCCTCGGGGCTTATGGACCAGATGGCAAGCTCGGTGGGCGGCTTCACAAAGATAGATTTTGCCGATCCTGCCGCCCCGATAATAGAATCCGTTTCGATGGACCCGGGGGAGTACGGCCACAGCCTCTGCATAATCGACACAAAGGGAAACCATGCCGACCTTACGCCCGATTACGCGGCGATACCCGCCGAGATGAAAGCGGCGGCGGGGTATTTCGGCAAGGGGTACTTAAGAGAGCTTGCCCGCGAGGATATAGTAAAGAACATTTCCGGCTTAAGAAGCGCCGTAGGCGACAGGGCGGTGTTGCGCGCTCTGCATTTCTTTGATGAAAACGCCCGGGTGGACAGGCTTGCCGAGGCGGTAAAAAACGGCGATTTTACGGCGTTTCTCGGCGTGATAAACGAATCGGGCGAAAGCTCGTACAAATACTTGCAGAACGTCTATTCAAGCGCCCACCCCGAGGAGCAGGCCGTCTCGATAGGGATATATCTTGCAAAGGCCCTGCTTGGCGGCAGGGGAGCCGCGAGGGTCCACGGCGGGGGATTTGCCGGAACCATTCAGGCTTTTGTTCCGAAGGATATTCTTGACGATTTTGTCTCGGGAATGGAGGCGGCGTTCGGCGAGGGCAGCTGCTATGTATTAAAGGTAAGGCCGTTCGGCGGCACGGAGGTAACGCTTTGAGAATGCGCAGAAAAGCCCGCCTTGATGAGCGCCTTGCGGAATGTGAGGCGAGCGGCAGACTTCTGATATTAAACGTCGACGATCGGCATTTTCAGCGGGCCGTCGAGGAAAAGGAGTATCTCGACTATAAAAAGATATTCGGGAACTCCAACCCCGTTTCGCTTGAGATCGGCGCGGGCAAGGGGCAGTTTTGCTGCGAGCTTGCCCAAAGGGAGCCTGAGGGGAACATACTTGCGGTGGAGAAATCTTCAAACGTAATTGTCGACGCCGCCGAAAAGGCGATAGCCCTCGGGCTTAAAAACGTCGAGCTTTGCAGATGCGACGCCGAATACCTTGAAAAGTACATACCCCCTCGTTCGATTTCGCGGATATACCTGAATTTCAGCTGTCCGTTCCCGAAAAAATCATACGCCGCCCATCGGCTGACCCACCGGAAATTTCTTGAGATATACAAAAAGCTGCTCGCCCCGGGCGCGGAGATACACCAGAAAACCGACAACCGGGAGTTCTTTGAGTTTTCGCTCGAGGAGTTTTCGGAGAGCGGCTACACGCTTAAAAACATCAGCCTTGACCTTCACAAAAGCGGCTTTGAGGGCAACATCATGACCGAGTATGAGAAGCGCTTTTCCGATCAGGGTCTGCCGATATACAGGCTTGAAGCGTATCTGAAGTAAAATTGCACAAAATTTTTGCAAAGCTCTTGAAAAATTTCTTGCTTTATGCTAAAATGTATACATCCTAAAGAGAAGGGGTGTATATAATTGAAGAGCCTTATTACAGCACTGTGGGAGAGGTCGGTCAGCAAGCAGAAGGTCGACCCTATAAACCCCGACCCCGACAGCGGGATGACTTTTGAATTTTTGGGCCAGAGAGTAAGAGAGGGCGGGGGATTCCGCCTTACCTCGAACACATCTTTAGAGTATATCGGCTCGGGCGAGGGCGATTTTTCGGTGTATCTTGCCGGTAACTGGCGGTTTGAGCTTTCGGTAGACTGTTCAAGCGGGCGCTGCGCGAGGCTTACCGGGTTTATGTCTAAGCTTACGGCGAAGCAGGCGGATCTGAATATTCCCGCCGCCGAGCCTAAGGTCATGTACTGCCGCAGCGACAGGCTGATGAGCGAGAATTTCGGCTGCTATTCGGCATATCCCGTGAACTCGGTGTACTTTGACCCCAAAAAGCTTGTTATGTGCATAGGTGACCCCGAGGCCGAGGGCGAAGCCGGCGAGTTTTTGGATGACGCGGTAGCGGTAATAAACGCCGGAAGGCTTGTCTGCATCTATTTGAGGCTTGACAGAGCCGACGAGGCGGCCGTGAGCGGAGAGGACAACCTTATGAACTGCATTGTGCTTGTTTAGGCGTTCCGAGACGTGCGGAGTAAAAGATAGAGCGGCCTTTAGCGCTTGACCCAAACAAAGAGAATAACATAGGCGGAATGTGCGCGCTCTTCTGCCACATATAAGGCCCGGAGGTGATCCGGGCTTTTTTGGTGCGTGTGCATGCGGCTTTCTGCCCTTAAGGCCGCCCCGCCGCTTTGCGCAGCCCTGCGGGCCCCTTTTTTGCCGCCGCTCCGCGGCGGCGGCCCCGCGCGCGGGGCGCGCGGGGGAGGTGGGCGGCGGAGCCGCCCACCTCAAAAGGGGCCCTAACCCGCGGGTCTGATGATGGGTTGGAGCTGCGCTCCGCGGGCGGCGAGGAGGGCGGCCTCGGGCAGCAGGGTGAAATCCGCCACGGCGGACATGGGCTTTTTAACGGTGTCGTCCTGGCGGTAGGGAACAAAGTAGTAGCCCCGGCTGTTCTGGAGAGCGCCTATGTTTTTTGCTGCGGCCGCAAGGGCGTCGTTTGTGGATATTGCGATCAGGACCGGCCCTGCGTTTCTGAGGTGACTTTTTACCGCCATGGTCACGGGCGTGTCGTTTATGCCGTTGGCGAGCTTTGCAAGGGTGTTCGAGGTGCAGGGTGCGACGATCAGAAGATCGAACATTTTTTTCGGGCCGATAGGTTCGGCCTTTTCTATTGTGCAGATGATGTCTTTTCCGCTTATTTCCGTCATTTTTCGGCGGTTTTCCTCGGCGGTCCCGAAGCGGGTTGAGAGGTTATAGCTGTTAAATGAGGCTATCGGCGTGAGTTCGTGCCCGAGGCTTACAAGTTCTCGCATCGCGGCGAAGCTGTTTGAGAAAGTGCAGAACGAGCCGGTGAACGCGTAGCCTATTCTTAGCTTATCCATTTCGTTCGCCCCTTTCTCTGCGCATTATTGCCTCGGCAATAAGCCGCCCGGCAGTTTTCGGCGCGGTCTTTCCCGGCAGGCCCGGGGCCGTCAGAGCCTTTATCCCGAGGCGCTTAGCGGCGTCGAAGTCGGTTCCGTAGGGCTTTGATGAGAGATCAAGTATCAGCGCGTCCTTTTTTATGAGCGTAAGTTCGCCCTCGCCGAGAACCGCGCTCGGAACCGTGTTGATGATCACGTCGGCGTGTTCAAGCGCGCCCTTTGAGATAAATTCGTTTGCGCGATAGCCTGCGGTCCGAGCCGCCTCGCGCGCCGAAAGTGAACGCGCGGCCACCGTTATTTTAGCTCCAAGGGCCGAAAATTCCGCGGCGCAAGCTTTTGCTACCCTCCCGAACCCGAGAATGAGGATATCGGCGCCGCATACGGCCGCTTCGGTTTCTTTTAAGATTATCTCAGCCGCACCCTCGGCGGTAAGCGCGGCGTTTTCAACGGTAAGATCTTCATCATCAAAAAAATCATAAACCTTAGCGCAGCGCTCGGCGCAGTAGCTCAAAAAGCTATTATCCAGCCCTCCGCCGTAAAGCGTTCCCCCGTATTTTAAAAGATCGAGAGCCGAAACGGCGGGGATCTTCTGACTTATAAGTGGGGCGTTTAAGTACTCTCCGACGATCGAGAGGTAGGGCAGTACGAGAATGTCGGTCTGTCTCAGCTCCCATATCGGTTTTGAGTCGGAAAAGCCGTAGGTGTGAACGTCAAAGGCGGCCGAGAGGTGTTCGGCGCAGTACTGCATCCGCCTGTCGCCGCCCATAACAAGCAGGGATTTATTCATTAAAGATCACTCCAGATGATGCGATGATTTCTATGCTTCATTTTATGCTCCTTGCCCTGCGCTTGTGCGTTGAGAGGGGCACGGCAGGGCGGTGGCAGAAGGCTGCTGCTTCTGCCGCAGGCCCGGGGCGAAGCCCCGGCGGCCCCGGAGGGGCCGCCGCAGCGGCAGCGAAGCTGCCGCTGGCCCCGCGCCCCGCGCGGGGCGGGCTTCGCCCTGCCAGAGGTCAGATGTCAGATATCAGAAATCAGATGAAGGTAAGAGCGAGGTCGGCGGATAGCAGAAACTTGTGGTAGAGGCAGAGGGTGGCTGCAACGGTGGCAGAGGGTTCCGGCGTGTCCGCACGCCCTTTTGCTTTCCGCAAGCTTTGATAGAGCGTTCTATCTTCTAATCATCTAACACCTATCATCTAAAAGGGTATTCGCTCGCTGTCGCCATGCCTTGCTGCAATCCCAAAGGCATATCTGCCAGCTGCTCATAACTGCCCCTGAAAAATCCGCTCATGCTATCGCAGTTCACCCTACCCCCTCCCAACCTACGCAGAAGCCCACGGCCTTGCAGGTGCCCCTCCCCTCGAGGGGAGGGGGCAGGGGGGTAGGGTGGCTATAAATAGCATGAGCGGATAGTAGTTAGAGAGTAGTTGTTAGTAGTTAGTTGATGTGGGTGCTGAAGATAAAAGATAATACGAGGGTGAGCGAATCCTTTTTTACAAAGTCGTGGCGAGTTACAAATTTTCTACAAGTCCTAAAGGTTTCCTCATTGTGTTCCCCTCCCCTCGAGGGGAGGGGGTCAGGGGGTGGGGTGATTCAAATAGCATGAGAAAATTTCCGCGAGGAAATTTACGAATACCTTTTTATAGTGTGTGGACGCGCTTTGATTTGCTTTATTATCTAAGGCACACAATAGCGCTGGATAATTTAAGATAGCATGAGCGAAGCGAATACCTTTCTATCAATTGGGAGGCTCGCGGGAGGGTATTTTATATAGGGTGTTTGCACAAATTTAAATAATATGAGCACAGCGAATACCTTTTTTACAACCGGGTAGTGGTGACGTACTCTGTCACTCCCGCCCCCCTGTCGGAGCACTTCTGCCCTCTGATATCTGTCTTCTGTCTTCTGATTGGGGAGTGTCCATTCCGCCCGCATTATCCCCCACATTCAAATCTGTCACCGCAGGTGACACCTTTAAACTCTAACATCTAACATCTAATACCTATCTTCTTGATGTGGCCGCTTCGGCCACATCTTCACCATCTGGGAGTGTCTATTCCGCCCGCATTATCCCCCACATTCAAATCCGTCACCGCAGGTGACACCTTTAAACTCTAACATCTAACATCTAATACCTATCTTCTTGATGTGGCCGCTTCGGCCACATCTTCACCATCTGGGAGTGTCTATTCCGCCCGCATTATCCCCCACATTCAAATCCGTCACCGCAGGTGACACCTTTAAACTCTAACATCTATCATCTAATATCTAATATCTATGATGTGGCCGAAGGCCACATCACCCTCCCCCGACTTGACAGCCCGCGTCAAAAAATGTTATAATTTACCCGTATAGTCATAATTTCTTTTAGGAGATCACTCTATGTTTAAAACAGGATTCGACAATGACAAGTACCTTCAGCTCCAGTCCGAGAAGATAAAGGAGCGCATCAGAAGTTTCGGCGGAAAGCTTTACCTCGAGTTCGGCGGGAAGCTCTTTGACGATTACCACGCCTCGCGGGTTTTGCCTGGGTTCAAGCCCGATTCAAAGCTTCAGATGCTTTTGCAGCTCAAAGACCGCGCCGAGATAGTTGTGGTTATAAGTTCCGAGGATATAGCTCAGAACAAGGTTCGGGGGGATATCGGCATCACATACGACCTTGACGTTCTGAGGCTTATAGATAATTTCAGGAGCTACGGGCTTTATGTCGGCAGCGTTGTACTCACCCGTTATGAAAGCCAGCCGGCGGCTCAGGCGTTCGCCAGAAAGCTTGAAAGTCTCGGGATAACCGTGTACCGCCATTATCCTATTGAGGGCTATCCGTCCGATCTCGGCAGGGTGATAAGCGATGAGGGATACGGCAAGAACGATTATATTGAGACCACCCGCGAGCTTGTTGTGATAACCGCGCCCGGCCCCGGAAGCGGAAAAATGGCGACCTGCCTTTCTCAGCTCTATCATGAACACAAAAGGGGAGTGCGCGCGGGGTATGCAAAGTTCGAGACCTTCCCGATATGGTCGATCCCGCTCAACCACCCGGTAAATCTTGCTTATGAGGCCGCCACCGCCGATCTTTCCGATATAAACATGATCGACCCGTATCATCTTGACGCCTACGGGAGCCTTGCCGTGAACTATAACCGAGATATCGAGGTCTTCCCGGTGCTGAACGCAATATTCAACATGATACTCGGGGAATCTCCCTATAAATCTCCAACAGACATGGGCGTAAACATGGCGGGTTTCTGTATAGTCGACGACGCCGCATGCTGCGAGGCTTCAAAGCAGGAGATCATACGCAGGTACTATAAATCATTGGCGAGAAAAAAATCCGGCGTGGGGTCGGACGACGAGATACGCAGGATAGAACTGCTTATGAAAAAGGCCGGGATAACTACCGCCGACAGAAAGCCCGTAGGCGCGGCGCTTGTAAAGGCCGAGCTGACGGAGGCCCCGGCGGCGGCAATTGAACTCCCCGACGGCAGAATAGTTACCGGCAAGACCTCGGAACTCCTCGGCGCGTCGTCGGCGATGCTTCTGAACGCGCTGAAAGCTCTTGCGGATATCCCCGACGGCGAGCTGCTGATGTCTCCTAAGGTTATCGAGCCTATCCAGCGGCTGAAGGTGAACCACCTCGGCAACGAGAACCCGCGCCTTCATACCGACGAGATACTTATTGCGCTTTGCATATGCGCCTCGGAGAACCCTACGGCCCAGCTTGCGCTCGATCAGCTCAAAAAGCTTGAGGGCAGCGAAATGCATTCGAGCGTTATGCTCTCCTCGGTCGATCTGAAAACCTTCGCGCGGCTTAAAGTGAACGTCACCTGCGAGCCGGTCTACCAAAAGCAGCGCCTGTACCATAAATAACCGTATATAAAACCGCCGCCATCTGCTGAAGATGGCGGCTTTTAGGTATTAGATGTTAGATATTAGGTATTAGAATGGATATTAGAGGAAATATCACCCTTGCCCGTAATAGGCGTTCTTTCCGTGCTTCCTCAGATAGTGTTTATCCAGAAGCTCCTGCTGCATTGTCGGAACGTCGCCGCCGTAGATGATCTTCGAGTACATCGCCATCTTCGCGCACTCCTCAAGTATCACCGAATGGTGCACCGAATCAAGCGCGTCCTTGCCCCAGGTAAAAGGTCCGTGAGAGTGCACAAGCACGCAGGGTATCGCGTTCGGGTCGATATCCTTAAACGTCTCAACGATCACAAGCCCGGTGTTTTTTTCGTATTCCGCAGATATCTCCTCGGGGGTCATTTTGCGCGTGCAGGGGACCTCGCCGTAGAAATAGTCGCCGTGGGTGGTGCCGAGGGCGGGTATAGGCTTGCCCGCCTGAGCAAACGAGGTCGCGAAGGTGGAATGGGTGTGAGTTACGCCGCCGATGTCGGGGAAGGCCTTGTAAAATTCAATATGCGTGGGGGTGTCCGACGACGGCCTTAGATCGCCTTCGACGACCTTTCCGTCGAGGCCGACCACTACCATGTCCTCGGGCCTCATCTCGCTGTATTCAACGCCCGAGGGCTTTATAACTATAAGGCCCTTTTCGCGGTCGATGCCCGAGACGTTGCCCCAGGTAAAGGTTATAAGGCCGTATTTCGGGAGGAGCATGTTGGCCTCGTAGACTTCTTTTTTCAGTTTTTCAAGCATTTTTATCCAACCTTTCTTTTTTGGCGTCAACATTCAGGCGCCGCTTTCATATAATGTTCAAGTAGAGCTACTCCAACTCCGCGTGGGTGCAGAGTATGCCCGCGGGAATGATATCTATCGCCGCGTAGCTCGGGGCAAGAAAATCTCTCGGATATGCAAGGCTTCCGGGGTTGATGTAGTAAACGCCGTCAATGTAATCGCAGCGGCGCACATGGGTGTGGCCGTAGAGAACAAGATCGGCGCCGTTCTGTTCGGCAAGGGCGGTTAAGCCCTCCAGCCCGAAGCGCACCCGCTGGGTGTGGCCGTGGCAGTAGACGATCTTTTTTCCCATCGCCTCTACCGTGCCGACAAGCGGCTCTTTTGAGCCCCAATCGCAGTTTCCGGCGACGTTGAGAACGGCCTTTTCGGGGTAAAGCTGAACTACCCCGTCGAGATCCCCCTCGGTGTCGCCGAGGCAGATGTAGAGATCCGTTGTGAGGTATGTCTGTTCAAAAAGCCGCCTTACCTTTTTGGGATTGCGGTGCGTATCCGAAAAAGCAATAATTCTCATTGTCAGCATCCTTTCAGCGCATGTCCGAAAAATTTACTTTAGGCACCACCGCACAATTAGCGGCTAACGCCTTTTTGGCGCATCTACGAATAAACGCGGGGTTTTATCCAAGAGGACGAGCGGGCGGCCGTTTATGTCCGCGAAGTCCGATTGGGAATAAAACCAGCTTTTATTGCATATTTTCCGTCATATTCCACAAAAAATCTGACTGCGTATCTGCACCAAAATAATTGTGCGGTAGCGCCTTTATAATATCACAACCCGAAAAATTTTTCAATAGCGGAGGAAAATATTATGAACATAAGCAAGAATCAGCAGGAACAGCTTATAACGATGACGTCGAAAAAGCTCGGCGTTCCCGAGGAACAGCTTCGGCGCGAGCTTCAGAGCGGAACATTTGACCGGCTTTTGTCAACGCTTCCCAAAAATGATCAGCAAAAGCTTACGGCGGCGCTTTCAAACCCCGTTACCGCGCAGGCTGTGCTTTCAAGCCCGCAGGCAAAGCAGCTGATGCAGAAGCTTTTCGGGAATAAGCGGCAGTAGATAATAAAAAATTTTTAAGAGGGGAGCGCCCGGAATGGAAGATCTGGCCGAAAGGATCAACTCGGTTTTAAGCGATCCCGAGTCGGTAAAGCAGCTTGGCGAAATAGCCCGCATGCTCGGTTTTTCGCCCGATCCCGCGCCGGGCGATCTTCAAAGCGCACCCGCAGCCGCCGCGGATATTCCAGACGCGGGAGCCATATTGGAGCTTGCAGGAAAGCTTAGAGAAGCCGGCGGAGATGACGACAACATACGGTTTTTAATGGCGCTTAGGCCGCTTTTAAGCGAGGATAAGCAGCCGAAGATCGATCGGGCGGTAAGGCTTCTGAAGATAATAAACCTGCTTCCGGTGATACGCGAGAGTGGACTGTTGGGGGGCGACCTTCTTGGAATCATATAGCCCCGAGTTCGGAAAAATGCAGGAGGAGGCCCTGAACCGTCTGAGGGAAATGCAGAAGCGTTCCAGAACGGCGGTAAACCGACCGAACAGCGAAAGTAAGCCGCCGCCCGAGCAACAGGACCCCCGGGCAAATCAGCAAAATCAGCAAACGCGGGAGAACCGCCGCGCCCCTCAGCAGGACATATTAAAAAACCTTTTCGGCGACGTCAAGGCGGATCCCGAAAAGATACTTATACTGCTTATGCTTTTTGTGCTCTATAAAAACAAGGCCGACCTTAAACTGCTCCTTGCGCTGGGGTATCTTTTGATTTAGCGGCGGGCGCTTCGGGCGTAGGAAAAGCCTTTGCGGGCTTGCGATAAGATGAGGGCAAGCGGGAGAACGGAGGTCTCTGCTGACGTTGCCGTGGGCTTCTGCGCATATCGCAAGTACCGCGCTTTCCCGCAGCCTTGTTTCCCCGGCTCTGATTTCTGATTTCTGACTTCTGCCGCGGCCCCGGGCGAAGCCCGCCCCGCGCTCCGCGCGGGGCCAGCGGCAGCTTCGCTGCCGCTGCGGCGGCCCCTTCGGGGTCGCCGGGGCTTCGCCCGGGGCCTCTGCCTACCTCCCGACCCACAGCCTTTCGCACTTTCCCGCGGCGAGCCTGAGCGAAACCTTCTTCCCCGTCGCCAGGTCCTTCAAAGTCGCCTCGCCGTCCGGCCCCTCGTTGATCACCGTGTACATCACCGCGCCGGAGTACTTGACCGCATAAACGAACATTTCCTTTCCGCCGTCGAATTTATACACCTTATTCTCGGCGCCGGCAACGTCCGCAGCATAGCGGTAGAGCGCTTCGGCGGCGTCCTCGTTTTGGCTCAGCTCTACCGGCAGCGGGCAGTAGATCACTTTTCCCCGGCCGTATTTTTTCGAGATTACCTCCGCCTCCTCGGGTCTCATGACGCAGCTCAGCATATTTGCGACGTCGGCGTAATCGGCGGCCTCTTTGAAGTCCAGCAGGTACTCCATGCCGTCGATTTTGATCTTTTCGTATGAGTTCACGGCCCTGCGTTCAAAGCCTCCGCCGAATATCTCTGATATCCTGTCTGTAGGCATAAAGTGCTCGTCCTCGTCGATACAGCCGCTTATAAGCAGAGCCGTGCCCTTACGGACGTATTCGAGGAGGTTTTCCCAGCAGCTCTCTGTAAGCCTCATCGCCCCGGGAATAATGATCAGCTTAGGCGAGCCGATCATATCCTCAAAGCCGCCCTCCGCGAGGTTTTCCGGGATCACGTCGCACTGAAGTCTGTTAAGGCGGTATATTATGTCTATGTGTCTTCTGAGGGCGGAAAGCGCCGCGCGGTTGTAAAGCGAGTAATGAGACGACGTGGAGTAGACGGTAACTATCGGGAAGGCTTCGCTGTCGCGGCCGTATATAAGGTCGGCGGCGGAGTTTTCTTTTTTGATGAGTTCTCGTATCATCTTGACCGCCGGGGTAGCGCTGCGGTCCGAGCGGTATATGCCGAGCATATTTTCGCAGAGTTCATCGCGGTCGGGGTCGCTGAAGCTCTGCCACTGTATCCAGTTGCCGAAGCCCATCATCAGCTTGCGTTCGAGACGGTCGCAGACCTGCCGATCGGATAAAACCCTCTTGCCGCGCGGGTCGATATAGCGGTATACCCCAAGCTCCTGAGCGCAGCATATCCTGCCCTTTACGCGGTTCAAAAGGTACTCCTGGAACAGCTGTCCGTCTCGGTTCCATTGGTGCCAGTTTACCGCGTCAAGAAGCCACTTAGCCGCGCCGTTCTGCTCCTGCGGAACCCTAAGGGTCTCGTCTCTGCCCATTATTATCACCGTTTCGGGGGATATCTCCTTGACCTCTTTTCGTATTATTTCGAGCCAGCCGTCGTAGCTCTCCTGGGCAAAGCTGAAGAAATCCGCCGCGCGGGCATGGTTTTTAAGGTGTTCGGTGCGGCAGAAGTCGGCGTCAAAATCCCATCTATCGGGAACGTCAAGATCGCCGAAACCTATAGCGGACGAGGCGGGTTCGCCCCATGCGGCGCGAAGATCGGATATATTTTTATACTTTTTCTTAAGCCATGCGTTCCAGGCCTTGCGTTCATAGCTGTCGCCCGAGGGGATGACCCTCTGCCAGAGGCCCTTATATGAATATGACGGCTCGTTGAGAATGTCGAGCATTACGTTCGGGAACGCCCCGAAAAGCTCGGCGAATGACCTCACGAGCCTTTTTACTTTTTTGAGATTTGAGGGGTTGTGTATGGCGCATTTTGAGCGATCCCAATCGTTTAAAATGCTGTGGCCGAGGGTGAACTGAACGGTAAAGCCGTGCCTTGCGGCCTCAAGAAAATACGCCTGGAGCGCCCTGCGGGAATACTCGCATATGCTGCCGTCATTTCCGTAAAATTCGACCTGATTTACCCAGTTTCCGGAGCGGAGAATGTTAAAGCCGTCGTTTTTCAGAAGATCAAGGTCGAGGCGGCAGCGGGCAAGGTTAAAATCGGTAAAGCAGTTCTGCCAAACGTCGGTGACGAAATATGTAGTTCCGTGGAGCATTACCGGCCTGCCGTTCTGAACAAAGAAATCCTCGGAAATTTTCGTGTCAACGGTCATTCTCGGGTATGACGACACCGCCCCTTCGAGGTCCTCATCGCTTATTATCACAAAGCCGTTTACCCTGCGGCATACGCATTCGCCGCCGCGCAGGGCTTTAGCCTCAACGGTGTAATCGCCGCCGTTCAAAGAGGGGAGGGCGACGGCTTTGAACTGCGGGGCCGTCCTTGAAAATACCTCGTTTCCGGCGCCGTCATACACCGAAACTTTAAATTCGAGATCCTTCTGAGTGCGGGTGAAAATATCGCCTACGCTGAGCTTTACCGTTTCGCCGGGGAAGTATCTCGGAAACTCGGGGCGGACCGCAAACAGCACCTCGCCCAATAAAATCAGCCTCAGAGCGCCGATGAATACCGACCTCAGCGTTTCATGCGCGAGGGGGTCTTCGCAGTCGTAGGTGAAAAGGTATGCGCAGCCGCCGTCGCGGTATTTTATCTGAACCGCGAGCGCCGAGAGCATGTCGCCATCGGAGTCAAAGATACCGGCAAGGGGAGTAAGTTCGGCATGTCTTTGCCTGCCCTCTTTTTTCTGATGTGAAAGGCTGTAAAGCCCGGAATATGCGGCGGAAATGCCTAAGGCGGGTTCGGTGAGCCTGCCCGCGCACACCGGGAGATCGGCGCCGAGAGGATCGGCAAGAACGCGAATTTCGGCAGGCGAGGGGATATCTACCTTAGTGAAGCTGTCGCCTATGTCAAGCTCGAGGATACCCTTGTGAGTCTCGGGGCAGTCGCCGTCATCGGTTACGGCTATGCCGAACGGCGCGCCGCCGAGGTTGATGAACGCACCGCCGTCCTTAAGGTATTCGGCGATTATCGGGGCCTTGTCCTCAAAATATCTTGAACCCATGCAGTTGATGATGACGTCCGCCCGGGCGTCCGAGCGCTTCAGCGAAGAAAACCTGATAGGTCTGACGCGGTACCCGGCCTCCTCTGCGGCCATCTCGGCCGAGCGCAGCGCGGGTGTTTTGCCGTCATAAAGCAGTACGGCCTCGGGCTCTTTGCGGGATAATATCATAAAATTCAGCTCCTTTTGACAGATTCGCATCTATTATATCATATTACCGGGGTGAAGGCAAGATAGGTGTTAGGTATTAGAGGGTAGGTGTTAGAAGCGGGAGGAGATAACTTCTGCTCCTGAGGTAGGGGAGATGGGGGAGAGGGCTTGGCGGGGCGGAGCGGG
>CANRHA010000004.1 GCA_947630315.1 uncultured Clostridia bacterium | reverse complement strand
TCTCCTTGAGTTTTTCAGATGAAGAATAAAAATCGCCCCCGAATCCCTTGGCGGAAAGCGGGGGCGCAGATTTTCATTTTTTGGCGGATATATCCCGAGCGGCTTACCAGGCGAGCTTATCCGAGATATACTTTCCTACCTCGTCTATAGGCATTCTCACCTGCTCCATGCTGTCGCGGTCTCTTACGGTAACGCAGCCGTCGTTTGCGGTGTCGAAGTCCACCGTCACGCAGTAGGGCGTGCCTATTTCATCTTCGCGGCGGTAGCGCTTGCCTATCGAGCCGGTCTCGTCAAAGTCGGTCATGAACATTTTTGAGAGACGGTCGTATACCTTCATGGCGTCCTCGGAGAGCTTTTTGGAGAGCGGCAGCACCGCGCACTTATACGGCGCGATGGCGGGTTTAAGATGTAAAACCGTTCTGACGTCGTTCTTTTCGGCGTCTATTACTTCCTCGTCGTAGGCTTCGCATAAAAGCGCCAGAACCGTTCTGTCGAGGCCGTAGGTCGATTCTATAATATAAGGAATAAATCTCTCGTTGGTCTCGGGGTCGAGGTAGCTCATATTCGTGCCGCTGTATTCCTGATGGCGGGTGAGGTCGAAGTCGGTGCGGTTGTGGGTGCCGTTTATCTCTCCCCAGCCGAACGGGAACAGGAACTCGATATCGCAGGCGGCCTTTGCGTAGTGGGCGAGTTTTTCGTGGTCGTGGAATCTCAAATGATCGGGGGCGAGGCCGAGGTCTTCAAAGTACTTTCTGCCGTATTCCTTGAAGTACTCGTACAGCTCGGCGTCGGTGCCCTCCTTGCAGAAGGTCTGGAACTCCATCTGTTCAAACTCTATCGTGCGGAAGGTGAAGTTGCCGGGGGTGATCTCGTTTCTGAAAGCCTTGCCTATCTGGCCGATAGAAAAGGGCAGCTTTGCGCGCATTGTGCGCTGGACGTTTAAAAAGTTCACATATTCACCCTGGGCGTTTTCGGGCCTTAGGTATATCACGCTTTTTGAATCGTTTGTAACGCCGCGGAAGGTCTGGAACATAAGGTTGAACTCGCGTATTTCGGTAAAGTTATGTTTTCCGCATTTCGGGCAGGGAATGTGATGTGCCTTGATGTACTCAAACATTTCCTGCTTGGTCATCGAATCGGGGTGACTGTCGGGGTCGAAGGCTTCGATCAGATTGTCTGCGCGGTGGCGGGTCTTGCATTCTTTGCAGTCCAAAAGGGGGTCGGAGAAGCTTGCTACATGCCCCGAGGCCTCCCATACGCGGGGGTGCATTAAAATATCTGCGTCGACCTCGAAGCTGTTTTTGCGTTCCTGAATGAACCTTTTGCGCCATGTATCCTTAACGTTATTTTTGAGCCTTGAACCTAACGGGCCGTAATCCCATGTATTAGCAAGGCCGCCGTAAATGTCGCTGCCGGGGAAGATAAAACCTCTGCCCTTGCAAAGCTCAACGATTTTTGCCATCGACTTAAGTGAATTATCCATACGCTTACTCCTCAAGAATTTTTCTTTAATAATAATCCTGCGGGGCGTTAAAGTCAAGCATTTTCGGCAATTCTTTGGTGAAAATATCTAACCCGAGGAGGAAAATATTAAAAATATCACAAAAATTCAAGAAAATACTTGACAACTTCAAATGTTTGTGGCATTATATGAACGTGGTATCGTGCCGATTAGGGCACGCACAATGAAAAATGAATTAGGAGGTCATATTATGACAAAGAAAATTCTTGCCGTGCTTCTTGCATTGGCAATGGTTCTGTCTTTGGTCAGCGTGAATGTCTTCGCGGCGGCAAACGAAACTG
The DNA here is from genome assembly GCA_947630315.1 of uncultured Clostridia bacterium. Classification (GTDB taxonomy): domain Bacteria; phylum Bacillota; class Clostridia; order Oscillospirales; family Ruminococcaceae; genus Faeciplasma. The sequence goes on along the minus strand of CANRHA010000004.1, from coordinate 18,729 downwards.
CCGAAACCGAAGAAATTTACACTTACACATGGAAAGACTATGATTCAAACTGGCATAACATTAGCAAGAAATGGCATGCCGAGGAATTTGAGAAGCTGCTTGCGGCTCTTGAAACCGAGGGCTCTGTTGTAACTGCTACTTATACCGGTAGTGTTGGCTGGGGCATTCAGATCGGCTTTAAGAATGGCGATGAAAACATTACCGAAGCGACGACAACCGCTGTACATGATGCGACCGCTAAGACTTGCACTGTTTCGGGCGCTGATCTTTTAGCAATCGTTGAAAAGAACGCCCCCGACCTTTCCGCAGTTGCTGATTGCGAATTTTACATTAACACCGGTAGCGAAAAAGACGTACATGACATGACTATTTCTGTTACCGCCCCCAAGGCCGCAGAAGAAGGCGGCGAAGGAGAAGAGCTCCAAGTTCTGTTTGAAGAAACCTATGCAGGTTACAAAGGCGAGTGGACGACCATCCTTCTGCAGGAAAAGGCCGATGATTTTATCAAAGCCTGCAGCGCTGAAGATGCGACCGTTATGATCGTTATTGACGACGTCGATTACACTTTCACTTGGGCGCAGTTTATTCTTCAGAACGCAGAACATAGCAGCGGCCTTACGGTTGACGGCGGCAGCTATGAGGGTGATGTTTTCACAATCCCCGGCGCTGCTGTAGTTGACGCTTGGAACAAGAATGATATTTCCAACAGCTCATGGTATCAGATCTGCTTCAACAGCAATCCCTTAGCTGATCAGGATCTTGAACCCGCCGATATGTATATCTGCGTTCTTGCCCCCGTTTCTTCCGGCGGCGAGGGCGACGAGGACGGAACCACCGTTAAGCTTGAAAAGGCCACTTGGGACGGAGGCAAACAGGGCAACTTCCAGATAAACATTCCTCTTGACGATGTAAACGCAGTAAAGGACCCCTCTACTATCGAATCCTTCGTAGTTGAGCTTACCGTTACCGGCGCAGTCGCCGACGGCAAAAAAATAGACGTTACCAAGATTGGCTCCGACGTTGCCATAATGGACCCCTGGACCGCCGCCGGACTCTACATCTCTCCCGAAGCTGACGGCACCCTCAAGCTTGAGGTTCCCGCCGCTAAGATCGGCACTTCAAACAACTGGATTATTCAGCTTTATATCGATGGAGAGAACCTCCCGAGCGGACTTGACACCAAGGAAGCTTCTCTTACTTACAAAGATTTCAAGATAACTATCAATTATAAACCCGAGCCTAAAAAGTGCGACCACGAGGACGACTACGACGCTACCGAAGTTAAGGGTACAATCGAAGAGGGTGTCTTCACTCCTACCGCTCCTATTGAGGACGCTGAGTATGTACATGTAGTATTCGACGGCGATGTTGACGAAGGCGCTACCATTATCGTAAACTACGTTCCCGAAGAAGTTAACCCCCATATCCCCGAGGGCTATGAGGTTATTAACGAAATCAATGGCAAAGAGCTTACAGCGGCTGTTCCGTCTTGGGGCGGAGATCCCGACGCTACATTCGCAAGACTTGCCAATGAATCTTATGATCTTGAAGCAGACGACTACATCTATGCTGCTGTCGTTCCTGCTGACGGCGTAGACTATTCTGCGTGGCAGATCGGCCTCAATGACGCTACCAACTGGAACGGCAATGTCGGTTCCGAGACGGGCGAACTTGAAGTAGGCGCTTATGTAAAAGATATATTCGGCAAACTTGCCGACGGCACACCGGTTACTGTTGAAAACTTCACCTCTATTTGGTGCCAGATATGGCATGCAAAGGAAGGAGAGTCTATCAAGTCTTCCACCGTACTTATCGCAAGAAAAGACTCGACTCCCGCTGTTAATTCCGTTAAGGTCGATGCCGTTGCACCTTGCACGCTCGTCGCTGTTGATCCTACCAGAACTATAGCTTCTATAACCGTTGAAGGCGCGACTATCGCTAAGATTGAAGTCCTCACCAAAAAGGCCACCAAGCCTACCAATCCCGCTATCCCGGGTCTCCCGAACGTTCCCGGCCTCGGCTTTGGCTATCCTATCCAGCTCGGCAACGAGTACCACGGTTTCCTCCTTGCTGACGGCAGCATGATAACCATGCCTCACGAGTTCAATGCCAACGGCTTCTGCACCGTTTGCGGCTACACTGTTCTGAACAACAGCACCCCTGCAACCGATGTTACCGTTGATGTTCCTACCGAGGCTCCCGAAACCCAGGAAGATGATACCGAGGGCGATGACATGAACGTTTCCGACGAGGTCGAGACCCCCAAGGAAGACGAAAACCCGAAGACCGGTCTTGCTTTAGCCGTTCTTCCTATGCTTGCCGCCGCTGCCGTTGCTGCAGCTTCCCGCAAGCACTGATCACAGACATCCTCGTAATTGTATAAACCACTTCTTGCAGCAGAGGCGTCCGATTTGGGCGCCTTTGCTGTTTTTTGGCGATTTTGCCGAATATGTTGACAATGTGTGCTAAATCTTTTTGTCTTTCACTGATTGACACTTGTGCGCCGTTGGTGTATAATTCATGCATAAAGCATTACCATGCGCATATTATATAACAGGAGGAATATACATGAGAGTTTACAATTTCAGCGCCGGCCCGGCTATGCTTCCCGAGGAGGTTTTAAAGCGTGCCGCCGACGAAATGCTTGAATACGGCGATTCCGGCCAGTCGGTAATGGAGATGTCGCACCGTTCAAAGGAGTATCAGGCTATTATTGATTCTGTCGAGGCCAAGCTCCGCGAGGTTATGTCCATCCCCGACAACTACAAGGTACTGTTCTTACAGGGCGGCGCGTCGAGTCAGTTTGCGATGATCCCCCTTAACCTTATGAATAAAAGCGGCAAGGCTGATTTCGTTCTCACCGGCCAGTGGGCCACAAAGGCCTACCAGGAGGCGTCGAGATACGGCGAATGCAAGGTAGTTGCAAGTTCCAAAGACAAGACCTTCTCCTACATTCCCGAGCTCAACAAGGCCGATTTCACCCCCGACGCCGATTATTTCCACATCTGCTACAACAACACCATCTACGGCACAAGGTTCTCCGAGCTTCCCGACACCGGCAGCGTTCCGCTTGTCGCGGATATGTCGAGCGCGATCTTATCCGAACCTGTTGACGTAACCAAGTATGGGCTGATATATGCCGGCGCGCAGAAGAATATGGGTCCTGCGGGTCTTACGGTCGTAATTATCCGCGAAGATCTTATCGGCAACGCCCGCGACATCACCCCGACGATGTTCAACTATAAAACTCACGCAGAAAACGGCTCGATGTACAACACCCCGCCGACCTACGGCATCTATATCCTCGGCCTGGTTCTTGATTGGGTCAAGGAAAAGGGCGGCCTTGAGGCTATGGCGAAGATCAACGCCGAGAAGGCAAAGATCCTCTACGACTTCTTAGACGGCTCCAAGCTCTTCAAGCCCACCGTCCAGGGCAAGGATCGCTCGATGATGAACATTCCGTTCGTGACCGGCTCCGATGAGCTTGACGCAAAGTTCGTATCTGAGGCCAAGAAGGCCGGGCTTATCAACATAAAGGGCCACCGCTCCGTCGGCGGCATGAGAGCATCCATCTACAACGCCATGCCGATCGAAGGCGTAAAGAAGCTCGTCGAGTTCATGGCCAAGTTTGAGGCCGAGAACGCCTGACAGCCTGCCCGTCGCGGCGGCTTCACTGGCATTTCCCGCTAACCCCAGGGCGCCAGCGCCCACCCACCCTCCCCTCCCGTTCAGCCGCCGCTCCAAAAAATCCCGAAAGGAAGAAAGACATGTTTAACATTCTGACATTAAATAAGATCGCCGCCTGCGGCACAGACCTCTTTGACAGGGAAAAGTACAACGTTACCGACGCCGCGGAATCGCCCGACGGCATAATGGTCCGCTCGGCAAATATGCTCGAGGAGAAGCTCGCCCCGACCCTCAAGGCTATAGCCAGAGCCGGCGCGGGCGTGAACAACATTCCCGTCGACCGCTGCTCCGAGGAGGGCATATGCGTATTCAACACCCCCGGCGCGAATGCAAACGCCGTTAAGGAGCTTGTCATCGCCGGCCTTCTGCTGACGTCAAGAAAGATCCCCGCCGCAATAGATTGGGCGAAGACCTTAAAGGGCAAGGGCGACGAGGTCTCGAAGCTCGTTGAAAAAGGCAAGGCGGCCTTCGCCGGCCCCGAAATAATGGGCAAGACCCTCGGCATAGTCGGCCTCGGCGCAATAGGCGTTAAGGTCGCAAATACCGCGCTTTCCCTCGGCATGAGCGTTATAGGCTACGACCCGTTCCTGTCGGTAAGCGCGGCGCTCAACTTAAAGCCGGGCGTCAAGGTAGTAAAATCGCTCGACGACGTTTACGCCGCCGCGGATTACATCACCCTCCACCTGCCGTATAACAAGGACACCAAGGACACCGTTAAGGCCGAGGCCCTGTTCAAGATGAAGGACGGCGTTCGCATTCTCAACTTTGCGAGAGGCGAGCTTGTTAATACCGAGGATATCCTTGCCGCGCTTTCAAGCGGAAAGTGCGCCGCATATATCACCGACTTCCCGAACGATTCGCTTATAGGAGCAGAGGGCGTTGTTGCGATACCTCACCTCGGCGCGTCCACCCCCGAATCGGAGGACAACTGCGCGGTCATGGCTGCGCGCGAGCTTATAGATTACCTCGAGACCGGCAAGATCACCAACTCGGTCAACCTGCCCGATTGCGAGCTTGCAAAGACCGCCGACTGCCTCGTCTGCGTTATCCATAAGAACGTTCCCGCGCTGATCACCCAAATCACCGGCGTTATCTCTGCCGGCGGCGGAAATATCGAGAACATCGCCTCAAAATCCAAAAAGGATTGGGCCTACACCATGCTCGACGTTACCGGCGTCGTCACGCCCTCGGACATCGAGAAGATCGACGGCGTTACCGGCGTAAGAGTTCTTTAATAAGCAACAAAAATATAAGCCGCAGGATTTAGCCCCTGCGGCTTGTTTTTTATGTAGATTTTCGGGGATCACTTTTTCTCCTTTTCCTTTTCAAGGATAGCCTTTGCGCGGAGTATAGCCAGCTGAGTTTTTGAGTCGGGTATCTCGTCGTTCAGGACCATCTTAAGCGCCTGCTCGTAGGGCAGCTTGACGACATCTACAAACTCCTCGGCGTCAAGGTGCTGCTCGCCCGAGAAAGTAAGCCCCTGCGCCAAAAACATCCATATAACCTCGGTGTCGTAGGCGACGGTCGGGTAAAGCTTGCCTATAAGGGTGTACTTTTTCGCGCTCGCGCCTATCTCCTCGCCAAGCTCTCTCATTCCGCATTCGAGCGGCTCCTCGCCGGGTTCTTTCTTTCCGGCGGGGATTTCAAGCAAAACCTCGCCGAAGGGGTACCGAAACTGTTTTACCATGTATATGTTCCCCTTGTCGTCGATCGGCAGAACGCACACCCCGCCCGGGTGGCGGATCACCTCGCGGATAGTTTTTTGCCCGTTTTCAAGCATTACGTCGTCGCGAAAAAGCTTTACAACAACGCCGTTGTAGATCTGTTCGCTCGAAAGAGTCTGTTCGTAAAGATGCTCCGGTTCCATACATATCACCTCTTCTTTTTTATTCTATATATCTCATTACCGCCACTACCCTGCCGAGTACCGAAACCTCGTCGAGGATAATAGGCTCCATGCTGTCGTTTTCGGGTTGAAGTCTGAAATGTCCGTTTTCGCGGTAGAATCTTTTAACCGTCGCCTCGCCCTCGTCGGTCAGGGCAACGACTATCTCGCCGTTTTCCGCAACCGGAGTCCGCTCGACGATAACCGTATCGCCGTCAAGTATGGCGGCGTTTATCATAGATTCGCCCCGGACCTTTAACGCAAAAAGTTCGCCGTCATAGTGCCTGTTAGGTTTAAAACCGAGGTAGCCCTCGATGTGTTCAACGGCGGTTATCGGCTGCCCGGCGGTAACGGTTCCTATAAGCGGGACCTGAGTGCTTCCGCTGCCGCTTAAGCGTATCGCGCGGTTGAGCTTTTCGCCCTGCTGTTCGATAAGCCCGGCGGCGATCAGCTTTTTAAGGCTGTAGTGGGCGGAGGAGGTCGAGGGGATATTAAGCTCGCTGCAAATTTCACGCACCGAGGGCGCGCAGCCTTCGCCTAACCTCTCGCGGATATACTCGTAAACCTGCCTGTCTCTGTCGTTGAGCTTCATAGCGCCGCGCCTCCCTGAACGTCTGTTTGTATTATATTATCACATATCCGCGCCGTTTGCAAGCTCTTTTGCGAGTTCTTTTGCGACTTTATAGATGTCTCCGCAGCCGAGGGTGATTATCAGATCCCCCGGCCTTGCGTGATCTTTAAGATACGCCACGCATTCGGGAAACGTCGGGGTAAGGGTGCAGTTCGGGGTAACGGCGGCGAGATCGGCCGAGTAGATGTTGTAGGTATTTTTCTCCCGCGAGCCCATGATCTCCGTCAGGACCGCCTCGTCGGCGTTTGAAAGCGCCGCGGCGAAGTCGTTTAACAGGCGGTACGTCCTTGAATAGGTAAAGGGCTGGTGCACGGCGATTATCCTTTTGAATCCGAGCTCTTTTGCGGCTTTAAGAGTGGCGGCGATCTCTGCGGGGTGGTGGGCGTAGTCGTCGCATATCGTAACGCCGCCGATCTCGGCTATTTTTTCAAACCTGCGCAGCGCGCCCTTGAACTCTGATATCCCCTTTGCGGCGGTGCCGTTCGGCACTCCCACCGACTCGGAGGCGGCGATCGCCGCAACGGCGTTCAAAACGTTGTGCCTGCCCGGAACGTGTATAGCGGTGCTGAGTATCTTTTCGCCCCGGCGGTAAACGTCAAATTCGGTCAGAAGCCCGCTGCTTCTTATGTTTGCGGGGTAGTAGTCGCAGGTATCGCTCCAGCCGAAGCTTATCTTCTTTTCGGGGGATATCCCCTCGACGGCTCTGAGGGTGTTCTTGTCGCCGGCGTTGTAAATTACCCGCTTTGTCGCCATCGAGGCAAACTTATGGAAGGAATTTATGAGGTTGTCAAGGCTCTTGAAGTATTCAAGGTGATCCTCGTCGATATTCAGGATAACGGCCGTATCGGGGCTGAGCTTTAAAAACGTATCCACATACTCGTCGGCCTCGCACACCATTATATCCGAGCTGCCCCGCCGGCCCGAGCCGCCGATTATCGGGAGTTTTCCGCCTATAACGCAGCCGAAGTCGTTTCCCCATTCGTGGAGTATCTGCGCGGTCATGGCGGTGGTTGTGGTCTTGCCGTGGGTTCCGCAGACGCATATTGCGTCGGAGTACCAGCTTGAAACGAGGCCGAGGAGGTCTTTTCTTTCAAGCACCGGCACTCCCGAGGCGCGCGCGGCTATCATTTCGGGGTTGTCGGCCATAATTGCCGAGGTGTGTACGATAAGGTCTGCGCCCGAGATGTTTTCTGCGCGCTGACCGAGATAGACGGGTATCCCCATTTTTCTGACAAGATCGAGCGTTTCGGTCTCGTTGTTGTCGGAACCTGTGAGATAAAATCCCATTTCGTGAAGAATCTGCGCCAGCGGGAACATTCCGCTGCCGCCTATCCCCATAAAGTGAATGTGTTTTTTGCCCTCTAAAATGCCGAGCTGAGACATTAGTTATCACTCCCAAGTGTTCTTTTGATTAAATTTTACCGCCGTCTGCGCATAAAATATTCACGCCGTGCCAAAAATATCCTTGCAGAGAAAAAGTCAACACTGAAAGGAAGCGCAGAAAATGAATATCACAAGTATAAAAGTACGCAAACTCATACCCGAAGGCAGGCTTAAGGGAATTATAAGCGTGACCTTTGACGACGCCTTTGCCGTTCATGACATAAAGGTGGTCCAGGGAGACGGCAGGCTGTTTGTGGCCATGCCGTCGCGCAGAGACGACACCGGGGCCTTCAGGGATATTGTCCACCCGATATCGGCGGAAGCGCGGGAAAAGATAGAAAGCGAGATACTTTCGGCCTATCAGAAGGCGCTCAGCGAAGCCGCGCCCAGCTGAATTAGGTATTAGATGTTAGGTGTTAGATATTAGAGTTTAAGAGCGTCCTCTCCCGAACAAACTTAAAGGTCAGAGCTTAAGGCGGCTCTGACCTTTTTGGCTACGCGATAACGGTGCGCGCCTTGCTTACGATACTCTTGTCGTTTTCGTAGGTCAATACGTTCTGCGCCCTGCCGATCTCGACCCAGCGGATGTCGGCGATCTCCTCCTCCTGAGGAACGTAATCGGTGTTCTTAGCCTTTCCCAAGAAGTACACGACTATCTTCTGAGTTCCCCTTTTCGGAGAGTATGAAACGGTCTCGCGGAAGCTTGAATCGATGATGGCGTCGATGCCCGTCTCCTCCAAAACCTCGCGGTGAGCGGTTTCAACCTCGGTCTCCCCGGCCTCAACATGGCCTTTGGGGAAGGACCAGTGCCCGCTGTTGATATGTTTGATCAGCAGAATCTCCGTATTGCCGTGAAACTTGCGGTAGACTATCGCCCCGCACGATTTTTCATGCAACATCTCAATTTTTGCCTTTCTTGCGGACGTTTCGCCCGCCGTAGTAATATTCGGTTTTATTATATCACGCCCGCGCGGATTTTGCAATATCTTTGATGAAGAAAAATCCGATTTCTGTCTTCCGCCTATCGCTTGTCCATTTCGATCCGTCGCCTCAGGCGACACATTAAATCTGACTTCTGACTTCTGATTTCTGTCTTCTTTTTTATGCGACCGAAACGGTCGCATAAAAAACGAGCCTCCCGCGGGAAGCTCATTTTTTGGAGCAAGCGACGGGAATCGAACCCGCACGGTCAGCTTGGGAAGCTGAAGTTCTGCCACTAAACTACGCCTGCATATTGAGCCGGAAGGCTGTGGAGCCGGAAACGTGACTCGAACACGCGACCTGCGCATTACGAATGCGCTGCTCTACCAACTGAGCTATTCCGGCAGGGTCAAAAGATATTATATACTTAAACTCCGTGAATGTCAACAAAAAATTAAGAAAAAATTTTTTCCCGAAATCGACAAAAATGTTTGCTTTATCCGAAATAGTGTGATATACTATATTTGCATTGCTATGTAAACGGCATGATTTGGAAAAAATTAAACTTGGAGTATATAATTGAAAGGATGTCAGTTTATGTTTCAAGAGACTAAGCCTAAGCGCAGTCCCGTTCAGATAGTCGGTATAGTTGTGATCTTTATTCTCGCGGTCCTAATAATCCTTACCTTTGTGATTTTCGGGATCTTCCGCAAGGAGGGGGCGGCGCCTAAGCTGTTCGGCTACCGCGTTTATGTAGTCACAAACGCCCGAATGGAGCCTAAGATCCCCGAAGGCTCGGCTGTTTTTGTCGAGGAGGGCACTCTGCCCGACCCCAGCGCCAAAAGCGTCATTTTATGCAACATTGAGGACGAGCTTTACGTCATACGCTTTATAGGCACCGAGACCGACGAGACCGGCGACGTCCGCTACCTTGTAAAATATGACAACGCCACCGACGACAGAACATGGGGCATCTCCCAGTCGGATATAGTGGGCGTTGCGAGAACATACGACACCTTCCTCGGCGGAGTGATACGCTTTGCCTCGTCTAAGGCGGGAATGATGACTATAGTGATCATCCCATGCCTGCTTATAATCGCCTACGAGGTCGGAATGCTGCTTCTTTCCCGCCGCAGGGCCGACGGTTCGGACAGATGGCGCGGCGAATCCTCGCAGACCCGCAAGACAAAGGTCAAGCCGGTAACTCCCCGCGAGGAGCGTTCCGAGCCGATATTCAGAGTAGGCGGCGGCCCCGATCCCGAAGATATTTCTCCCGAGCGCGAGAACATTCAGGCGCCGGTAGATGTTGCAAAAGAGGAGCGCTATGTTGAAAAGCAGCTCAGAAAGGCAAACGACAAGCTTAACAACACTGTTTTGGAGAGCACCGGAGTTATCGAGGCGCCCGAAATAAGCCTCGACCCGATAAGGTTAGACGCCGATACCTCCCCCAAGCCTGATGTTTCACAGGCGATAGAGAGCCTGCGCGAGGCGGTTTCAGAGGTAAAGGCCGCCGAGGCTAAACCCGCCGAGCCTAAGCCCGAGGAGAAAAAGCCGGTAGATTCCTCCGCGGGCGAGCTTTCCGCTTCAAGGATAGACGAGCTTATAAAGCTTTTGGAGGAGGAGAAAAAGAGGCTCTCCGATCAGTAATTTAAGGCGTTATGTTTATATGCGCCGGGAAAAAGGCGCAGAATTGCGATTTTGTTGGAAAATTTTTCGCAAAACCCCTTGCAATTCTGAAAAAGTGTGTTATAATAATAAGGTAATACGTTATGAGAAAGGTTGGAATTGACAGTTCCGACCTTTCTGCGTTAAGTAACATTACGGCATAAAGGAGATGAATATAATGGCCGACGGCGCTGTCGTAAAAAGGGTCAGAGAGCTTGCGGAGCCGCTCTGCGAGGAATTGGGCCTGTTTTTATGGGATGTAAAATACGAAAAAGAGGGCGCAAACCGGTACTTAAGGGTCTATATAGATAAGGACGGCGGGATATCGATAACCGACTGCGAAGACCTTCACCGGCCGCTTGATAAGCTTCTTGACGAGACCGACCCGGTGCCCGACAGCTATATATTCGAGGTCTGTTCGCCGGGGCTGGGCCGAAAGCTCGAGCGCCCCGAACACTTTGAAGTCTGTATAGGCGACGCCGTTAAAATAAGGCTATATAAGCCTAAAGACGGCTCAAAGGAGATATCGGGGACCCTGACCGGCTACAGCGAAGAGGAAAACGCCGCCTATGTCGATGAAGTGAAGATCCCGCTGACCGAGTGCGCATGGGTAAAGCTCGACGACGAGGATTGGAGCACAGAGGAGGCTGACTCCTGAAATTATAAATCATAAAAAACTCAACCAAAATAATAATTGGGAAGGAATGGTCACAAAACTATGAGCAAAGAAATTTTTGAAGCGCTTAAGGATATCGAGGCCGTGAGCGGAGTGCCGGCAGAGGTGCTCATCGAAAAGATAAAGGGCGGCATTTTAAAGGCCGTTAAGCGCGATTATCCCGACACCGAAAACGTCAGGATAGACCTTGACCCCGAGAGCGAGAAGTTCGAGATGGCGCTGCTCAAAACGGTCGTAGAGGGCGAGCCGGAGGATCCCGCAAACGAAATAAGCCTCGACGTTGCGAGGACCTACAAGCCCGATACAGCTATCGGCGACGTCTGCGAGATAATTCTTGACCCCGCAAACTTCAAGAGGGTCGCGGCAAACTCGGCTAAGCAGTCGATACGCTCGGACATAAAGCAGTTTGAACGCGACAGGCTTGTCGAACAGTATAAGGACAAGGAACACGAGATCGTTTCGGCGACGGTCCAGAAGGTCGAACCCGTAACCGGCAACGCCGTTATAACCATCGACAAGGACGAGGTTTATTTCCCGAGGGTGGAACACCTGCCCCAGGACCGCTTCAGGCCGGGAGATATAATCAAGGTTTACGTCGTGGGAATAATCAATCCCGATAAAAAGCCCACGGTAAAGATCTCGCGCACCCACAAGGACTTTGTAAAGAGGCTCTTTGAGCTTGAAGTTCCCGAAATTTACGACGGCACCGTCGAGATCAAGGCGATAGCCCGCGAGGCGGGTTCGCGCAGCAAGATAGCCGTGTTCAGCACCAACCCCGACGTCGACGCGATAGGTTCCTGCATAGGCCCCAAGAGGGCGAGGATAACCGCGGTAATGGAGGAATTGGGCGGCGAAAAAATCGACCTTATTCCCTACAGCGACGACGACGCGGAGTTTATATCTAAAGCTCTTGCGCCCGCCGAAGTAATAAGCGTCACCCTTGCGGAGGACGGCACCAAGAGCTGCAAGGTTTTGGTGCCCGACAATCAGCTTTCACTCGCGATAGGCAACAAGGGTCAGAACGCTAAGCTTGCGGCAAGGCTTACCGGCTACAAGATAGATATCGAATCGGACAGCAAAAAGCCCGAACCCGAACAGGCCGACGAGGCCTGAGCGCTGAGGATCACGAAAGGAAGTGTCGGCATTGAAGCCAAGAAAGGTTCCGCTTCGCTCGTGCATGGGCTGTATGGAGCAAAAGCCCAAAAAGGAGCTTATAAGGATAGTGAGATCGCCCGAGGGGGAGATAAGCCTTGATACCGCAGGAAAAAAGCCCGGCAGAGGAGCGTATATCTGCCCGAACCCGGAATGCTTTTTAAAGGTAAAAAAAGGGCATAAGCTTGAAAGGGCCTTCGGCCAAAGCGTTCCGCCAGAGGTTTATGAAAACCTTGAAACCGAGCTTACTGCCGCGCTTGAGGCGATGAAGACATGAGCAGCATAAAGGGAACGCTTTCTATCTGCCGGCGCGCCGGAATGCTTGTCGGCGGGATGGACGAGGTAAAGGCCGCCTGTAGGCGAAAAGAGGCCCGGCTTGTAATTACCGCCTCCGACCTCTCCGAAAAGTCATACGGCGAAATAAGTTATGTATGCGCCCGCGAGGGGGTAAAAATACTCACCGCCCCCGACACCGCCGACGACTTCTCGGAATGTCTCGGCAAGCGCTACGGAATACTTGCCGTAACCGATAAGGGCTTTGCGCAGGCCCTTCTTAAAAAGCTTTCCGATCAGGGATCCGCAAATATCAACCGCAAATAAACCTTCAACAAGGAGATATGCCTATGATTACAAAATACAAACTTTCCGACCTTGCCAAGGACCTCGGGCTGACCGGCGCGGAGATCGTCGAGGCGCTGAGCGCGCAGTTCGGCGCAAAAAAGACCGGTTCGAGCCTGAATCCCGACGAGGTAAACTATATCTTAGAGCTTTACACCAAGAAAAACGAGGTTGAGAGCTTCGACGAATACTTCAACGACAAGACGCCCTCCGAAAAGTCCGCGCCCAAGCCCAAGAAAAAGCCCGAGCCTAAGCCGGAGGAGCCTAAGTCCGCCGACGATAAGAAGCCGAGCGCTAAGGCTGAGGAAAAACCCGCGCCGGCAAAGCCCGTTAAAGAGGAAAAACCTGCGCCCGCCGAGGAACCTAAGTCCGAAAAGGCCCCCGAGCCTCAGGGCAAGCCCCAGGAGTCGAAGCTTCAGGAACAAAAGCCTCAGGAGCAAAAGCCCCGCCGCAAGGAGGAGCACAAGCCCGCCAAGAAGCAGGAGCGCGGCGAGCGTCAGAAGCTTATCTCAAGCGGAAACGGCGCACCTTCGGCCGAACAGAAACAGCAGCGCGTTGTAGATACCCGCGGAAGCTATGTAAATATCGACAAGTACAACGACAGATACGATAACTTAGCCGACAGCGGCAGAAAGAACAGCGAAAACTATCAGAAAAAGCAGAAGCTCGTTCAGAAATCGAAGCAGCAGAAAAAGCAGCAGCTCTCGACAAAGCGCGAGACCGAGGCCGAAAAGCTGAGGCGCTTAGAGCTTGAACGCGCAAGAAAACAGCAGCTCAGGATAACCGTTCCCGACGAGATAACCGTAGCCGAGCTTGCCTCGCGCTTAAAGGTCACGGCAACTGAGGTCATCAAAAAGCTGATGAGCCTCGGCGTGTTCGCTTCAATCAACGAAACCATCGACTTTGACACCGCGGCGCTTATTGCGGAAGATCTGGGCGCAAAGGTCGAAAAAGAGGTAGTCGTTACGATAGAGGAGCGGCTTATTGTCGATGAAGAAGACAAGGCCGAAGACCTCACCGAGCGCAGCCCGGTCGTAGTCGTAATGGGCCATGTCGACCACGGCAAGACCTCTCTGCTCGATAAGATACGCCACGCAAACGTCACCGCGACCGAGGCCGGAGGCATCACCCAGCACATAGGCGCTTACAGAGTTACCGTAAAGGGCAGGGAGATAACCTTCCTCGACACCCCGGGCCATGAGGCGTTTACCGCCATGCGCTTAAGGGGAGCTATGGTCACGGATATAGCTATACTCGTTGTCGCCGCAGACGACGGAATAATGCCGCAGACGGTCGAGGCGATAAACCACGCCAAGGCCGCCGGGGTATCGATAATCGTAGCGATAAACAAGATGGATAAAGAGGGCGCGAACCCCGACAGGATAATGCAGCAGCTCACCGAACACGACCTCGTCGTAGAGGCGTGGGGCGGCGACGTAGTATGCGTGCCGGTATCGGCAAAGACCGGCGAAGGCATAGACGAGCTGCTCGAAAACGTTCTTTTGGTTGCCGATATGTTAGAGCTTAAGGCCAACCCGAACCGCCTTGCAAAGGGTTCGGTGATCGAGGCAAGACTCGACAGGGGCCGCGGCCCCGTAGCCACCGTTTTGGTGCAGAACGGCACCCTGAAATCGGGGGATATAATAATCGCCGGAACCGCCGTTGGCCGCGTAAGGACCATGACCGACGACAAGGGCAGGGCGGTAAATTCGGCCGGCCCGGCCGTGCCGGTCGAGATAACCGGACTCGATGAAGTTCCCTCGGCGGGAGACGTTTTCAACGCCGTCGCCGATGAAAAACTCGCCCGCGAGCTTGTTGAACAGCGCAAGCAGGAGGCCAAGGAGGAAATATTCAAGCAGTACCAGAAGGTCACGCTCGACAACCTGTTCAGCCAGATAAGCGAGGGCGAAATGAAGGAGCTGCCGATAGTTGTAAAGGCCGACGTTCAGGGCTCGGTCGAGGCGGTAAAGCAGTCGCTTGAAAAGATCTCGAACGACGAGGTAAGGGTAAAGGTTATCCACGGCGGAGTCGGCGCGATATCCGAATCTGACGTTATGCTTGCCTCGGCCTCTAACGCGATAATAGTAGGCTTCAACGTAAGACCCGACCCCGTTGCAAAGGCTAACGCCGAGCGCGACGGCGTAGACGTAAGGCTTTACCGCGTCATCTACGACGCGATAGAGGAAATTCAGACCGCCATGAAGGGTATGCTTGCGCCCAAGTTCCGCGAGGTCGACACCGCCAGGATCGAAGTGCGGCAGGTTTATAAGATCACCGGAGTAGGCGCGGTCGCGGGCTGCTATGTGCTTGACGGCAAAATTTCCCGCAACGATCAGGTGAGAGTTGTGCGCGACGGCATTATTATAGCCGACGACAAGATGTCGAGCCTTAAGAGATTTAAAGATAACGTCCGCGAAGTCGCCGCCGGATTTGAATGCGGCATCACCCTTGAAAAGTTCAGCGACTTCAGGGAGGGAGATATCTTCGAGGGCTATATAATGAGCGAGGAACCGCAATAATATATACTTTAGGTATAATCAATATAAAATATTACAAATCATCGAGATGATTGGAGAATAAAAATGGCTGATTTCAAATCTGCGCGGCTGGCCTCCGACATTCAGAGGATAATCGGCGGAAAGATGCGCGACTTAAAGGACCCGAGGATAAATTCGGAGCACCTGACGGTGGTGCGGGTAGACGTCTCGCGCGACCGTTCGGTTGCGAAGGTATATGTATCGAGCCTTGACGGAATAGAGGCGGCCAAGCAGGCGGTAAAGGGATTTATCAGCGCCTCGGGGCTTCTGCGGCACGAGATCGTAGCCGTTTTGGGGATAAGAAAGGCCCCGGAGCTTAGGTTTGTCGCCGACGATTCGGCGGAATATTCAGCGCACATTTCAAAGATTCTCAAAGACCTTGACATAGCTGAGGAGGAACCCGAAGATGATCCTGAAAACGCTTGACGAGCTTGCCGAAAAGATTATCGGGCTTAAAAACGTCACAATACTGACCCACGCCCGCCCCGACGGCGACACTGTAGGGGCTGGGTTGGGGCTGTGCTACTTTCTGCGCTCAAGGGGAGTTAAGGCAAATGTAAAAAATTCCGACGGCTTCCCGCAGAAGTTCGGATATCTCTACAAAGACTACGAGGACCAGGATTTTGAGGAGCAGAGCGTTGTTTCGGTAGACGTTGCCGACACAAAGCTTTTGGGCGACGGCCTTATAGGCTACGCCGAAAATGTCGATCTTTGCATAGATCACCACTACTCAAACAAACTCTTTGCCCGCGACAGCTATGTCGACAGCGACAGCTGCGCGGTATGCCTGATAATCTACAGGCTGATAAGAAAACTCGGCGCGGTTCCCGATCCGCTTATAGCCGACTGCCTTTACACCGGGATATCTACCGACACGGGTTGTTTTATGTATGAAAACGCCTCGCCCGAGTCCCACAGAGCCGCCGCCGATCTTGTTGAATACGGCGCGCGGGCGGCGATGATAAACCGCGAGATGTTCCAGATAAAATCGCGCGGGAGGATACTCTCGGAGCAAAAGATCATAGGCGGAATGCGCTTTGAGGATGCCGGAAGAATATCCCTTATAGCCGTAACGAACGACATTATAGAGAGCTACGGGATAGACCGCGACGACCTTGACGGCTATGCGGCGATACCCCTTACCGTAGAGGGCGTTGAAATAGGCATAACCCTAAAGCAGCTCGCCGAGCCGGAGGACACCTATAAGATATCGGTGCGCACGGTTGAGGCGGACGCCTCGGCGATAGCGGCGGCGTTCGGCGGCGGAGGACATAAAAGAGCCGCGGGCTGTTCGCTTTCGGGCAGCTTAGAGGAGGTCTCGGCAAAGATGATAAAAGAGGCCGAGAAGTTTCTGTGACCGGCGTAATAGCGGTGGATAAGCCCTCGGGGTTCACCTCGTTCGACGTTATAGCGAAGATGAGGGGGATATTAAAGGAAAGGCGGCTCGGCCATTCGGGAACGCTCGACCCGATGGCTACCGGGGTACTGCCGGTGTTTATAGGCAGCGCCACAAAGGCCGCGGATATGCTTTCGGACCCCGAAAAGAGATACGAGGCAGGGTTTGCCCTCGGAAGAACGACCGACACCCAGGACATAACCGGCAGCGTTGTAAAAACGTCGGATATAAGGGTGAAGCGGGAGGACATAGAAGCCGTGTTAAAGGAATTTACCGGCGAAATAATGCAGCTTCCGCCGATGTATTCCGCGGTAAAGGTAGACGGAAAAAGGCTTTACGATATCGCCCGGAGGGGCGAAACGGCGGAGCGAAAACCAAGGCCCGTCACGGTGTATAAGATCGCCCTGACCGGGTTCGACGAGGCCGCCCAAACCGGCGGGATATCCGTTTTCTGCTCAAAGGGAACCTATATAAGAACGATAATAAACGACATCGGCGAAAGGCTCGGAACTTTTGCCTGCATGAGCGCGCTGCGAAGGACATATTCTCAGGGCTTTAAGATTGAAGAATGCAGTACGCTTGAAAAAATCGGGGAGCTTTCGCGCTGCGGCAGATTGGACGAGATAATAACCCCGGTGGACAGGTGCTTTGCGGATATGCCGGCGGTAAAACTCAGCGAGAAGCAGGAAAAAATGTACAGGTGCGGCGTAAAGCTCGATTTAAAAAGAATAAACGGCGCGCCCGAAAAAGGCCGCGTAAGGGTCTACGGAGCCGGGTTTTTAGGCATAGCCTCGGCGGACGCGGGCGAGCTAAGATCAGTAAAAAGCTTTTGGGGGTCTGAATGTAAATGACATCTGTGCTTTTGGGGCTGTTCGACGGCCTTCATACCGGCCACCGCGCCGCAATTGAGGCTTTGATAAGCCGGCCGGGTCAGAAGATAGTTTACACATTCGATTCCCTGACGTTAGACGTAAAGGGCGAGCGCGGGCTTCTTCTGACCGACGCCGAAAAACGCGAGGGGCTTTTAAAGGCCGGCGCGGACAGGGTCATATCCAAAAATTTTGAGGAGGTTAAAAACCTCGGCCCCGAGGAGTTCGTCTCAGAGGTCCTGAAGAAAGAACTCGGCGCCGACGCCGTCATATGCGGCGAGAATTTCAAATTCGGCAGAGGAGGCAGGGCCGGCGTTGAAGAACTGAGCAGGCTTTGCCGGGAAAATAAAATGACCCTTATAGCCGTTCCGCTCATATACGATTCCGGCGAGCCGGTGAGCACGACGAGGATACGCGGGCTTATAACGGACGGGAAAATAAAGGAAGCCAACCGGCTTTTGGGCTACAGGTACGGCTTTGGCGGAAGCGTTGAGCACGGCTTTAAAATAGGCACCCGCCTCGGGATAAAGACGATAAACATAGAGCCGCAGAGCGGGCTTGCGCTGCCGAAAAAAGGGGTTTACGCCTCGGTAACGCGGCTTTGCGGAAGGGATATAAGAGGCATAACCAACATAGGCACCCGCCCGACAGTGCATGACGGCGGCGAAACGGTAATAGAAACTCATCTGTTCGACTTTGACGGCGAGGTTTACGGCGAGAAGGTCAGGGTAGAACTTACGGAATTTATCAGGGAAGAAAAGCGCTTCGGTTCGGCATCGGAACTCGGCAGGGCCGTAGCAGAGGATATACAAAGAGTAAAGGAGCTATCAAAAAATGAATGAAGTAAGAACGAGATTTGCGCCAAGCCCTACGGGGTACCTTCATATAGGAGGCCTCCG
Source organism: uncultured Clostridia bacterium (assembly GCA_947630315.1). Classification (GTDB taxonomy): domain Bacteria; phylum Bacillota; class Clostridia; order Oscillospirales; family Ruminococcaceae; genus Faeciplasma. The sequence goes on along the minus strand of CANRHA010000004.1, from coordinate 410 downwards.
CACGGCGCTGTTCACCTACTGCATAGCTAAAAAGGCGGGCGGAAAGTTTATCTTAAGGATAGAGGACACCGACCAGGAGAGGTATGTTGAGGGCGCAAACGAGGTCATTTACCGCACGCTTCGCGCCGTCGGGCTTAATTGGGATGAAGGCCCCGACGTGGGCGGAAACTACGGCCCGTATATTCAGACCGAGCGCAGGGGGATCTATAAGGAATACGCCGAAAAGCTCGTCGAACTCGGCGGGGCGTACTACTGCTTCTGCGATAAGGAACGCCTTCAGGAATTGAAGGCAGTCCAGGAGGCTTCCGGCGTAAACCCGATGTACGACCGCCACTGTCGCAGCCTCTCGCAGGAGGAGATAAAGTCAAAGCTCGAAGCCGGCGTGCCCTACGTTATCCGCCAGAAGATAC
>CANRHA010000003.1 GCA_947630315.1 uncultured Clostridia bacterium | reverse complement strand
GAACTATTAAGGCTGCTGATATTCTGGAAGTGCACAAAACTGAAATGAGCCAGATAAGGGAGCTTCGTCGGCTGTCTGAGGATGCGAGTGTTGAAGAGGAGTTCCGTCCACAGTATGACGAGAAGATCTACAAGCAGGATTTACTCGTAACATATAGCAAGACGGTGATTGGTGTTGCAAAATCATATGCCCCTGCAATCGCTTTAGGAGGTCTTAGCATAGCTTGCGTGCTTGCTGCAAGGAATATTATGTCGAAGCGATATTTGGGGCTTCTGGCGGCTTATAATGGCGTTACAGAAGCATTCAGTGTGTATAGACAGCGTGTTATAGATGAACGTGGTGAAATTTATGATAGGCACTATATGTACGGCACCGATTTGAAAGAAGTTGAGGTTACGACTGTTGACGAGAATGGCAAGAAGCATAAGGAGAAAGAAGTTATAGAAGAGTTTGATCCGAGCAAAATTCATATTCCTTCTGCTTTTAGTTTTGTACTCGATAGGTCTAATCCGAATTGGGACGACAACATTAATCTTCTGTTCTTGATGCTTCAGGGCCGGCAAATTGCTTTGAACGATGCTCTAAAAAGTAAAGGCCATTTGTTTTTGAACGAAGCAAGAGAGATATTTGACTTACCGGCTGTTCCAGAAGGTCAGGTCGTTGGTTGGGTTGATAACGGACAATTAGGAGACCAAGTTCTGTTTGGCGTTACCGAGAAGGCTTGGGAAGACCAGAAGAAGATGTACGCAGAAGGTAAAATTGACAGCTTGTTAATTGAATTTAACATTAATCCAAAGAATGCGGTGATAATCAACAGGATATGAAGTTTAGATAGTCAGGATTCGGTGTACGAGGTAATGTGTTCAGACTTCGTACGCCTGTCTGACTTAGCTGACTTTATTGATTATGATAGGTGGTGAAGTATGATTAGATGCGGTCTTTTTACAAAGGGTTTTATCGGCAATGAATGTTCTGGAGGAAAGGTATACCAAAATATTTGTTATGTCCAAACTGATAAAGGAAGTCTCTATGTTCCGGTATATTCTGTAAAGAAAAAAGATGGTGTAATTTATTGTTATTTTAGACCTGAGGATATAAATGAAGTGGAGCTCAAAATTGCTGGTGATATAGCTCTTGACGATATCATCAATGCTATAAAAGTTGCAATAATAGAAGAAAGAATGTATGTTGCAACTAAATAAGTGGGAGGTAAAAGTATGGTAGAATGTAATATTGTTTGCAAGAATTTAATTGGAAATAATTATGTTGGCGGACAAGTATACGAGAATATCGTAAGAGTGCAAACTAAATACGGAAATCTTAATATATTGGTATACTCTGCCAAACAACCGAGTGGAGAAATTCTTGTTTTTATTAATGATACCGATATATTGGAAGCAAATCAGGGAATATTTAGTTCTATTAAATTTAATCAACTCGTTCAAGCAATAAGAACTGCAATAATAGAAGAAAGAATGTATGTTGCAACTAAATAAGTGGAGGTAAAAAGTATGATAGAAAATGTAACTGCAAGAAGATATTTGGACTGTGCTGGGGCTGTATTATATTGGTGCGGATTTACAATAAAAGAAATTGGATTCTCAGCTGCTGCTCTGGTTAGTTGGGCTTTTAACAAACCTACAGTGGTATTATATCTTCCAGAAGGTTTTGAGAATTTTCCGAAAATGCTTTCTATGAATCAAGACTTTGATTATAATGAACTACTTAAAGAGCTCAAGAAGAAAATAACGGATGCGATTGTCTCTAAGTATTATCCAGATTTTGTTGGATGGGAGGATAACGATAATGCTAACAAAAATATTAAGTAAAAGAGTTGTTGATATAACGACTAATACCATAACTGAAACCGAGGTGGTCGCTGTGGAAGTTGAAATTGAATTTGGCAATAAAAACAGCAAAGGAATATTATATTTCGTAGAGAACCAAGCAGCTGTTTCCGATTATCAACTTGACTATTTACTTCTGCCTATTAAGTCTAATGGATGGTATTTCAATGATTTGACGTACGCGTACCGCACTTTACATCCTATACCGACATTAACTAACACACCCATCGACGAAATTATATATTTACAGAAAGAAATATCTCAGTTACTCGATGACGTGGATATTTTAACAATAAAGAATTTTCACCGAAAGAATATACTGGTGCCTAATATGTTCTATTTTGATATTTTTGACCCAAATTCGGACGACCAAGAAACCCTCGCTACGGATATAAAATGCTGTATATCGCCTATTGCTGATGGGGAAGATGTTCTTTTCTCAAAAGAGTCTTTAGGAATGATACACATAATATCAGAAAATATGAAAGTAGACTATGGAACTTTGGTATATTGCATTAATAGAGCGGTTCTTGAAGAGTATCATAATTTAATTGAGACTAGTAAAGAATACTTAAGAGATGGGAGACATAAGGATGTTTAGAGAGTATGGATATGACGGTATAGTTATGATAAAAACTGGTGATAAAGCAGCAAAACTCGTCAAATTCAGAAACGATGTAACTGCTGAAAACGAGAAGGATGCTATCAAAAAATTAAAGGCAAGTATAGAGAAAGAGATCAAATCGGCATTTGGAACTGATGATTTGGATTCTCATCTTATACGACTATTTCCAAAATATTTGAAGGCAGGTGTATATGTTGGAGAATGAGGGCAAGAAAAAATATGTAGGACGTAGGTATCGAAAAGTGTCATCTACGGTTAATGATTACATTAAAATCGCTGATCAACTTTGTTATCCTAGAAAGTGCGTTGAAGAATTGGTACAATGCACAAACGAAATAGAGTGCGAGAGAATCTTAGCAAAATACAGAAAAAGGAGTTGATATTTATGAATCCTATAGAATTAGCAGAGAAAGTTGAGAAGCTTGAGAAGATAGTTAATGAATTGTCTAAGAAGGTTTTAGAGCTTGGTCAACTGAATGTCTGTATTAATTTGTCGGTTATATCTTTAAACAACAGAGTTAAAGAATTGGAAAAGAAATTCGAAGAGATTAAGGAGGATTAAAAATATGACTAACAGAGAAGCGATATTTGGAATTTTAGGTATTGCTATTGGATGTGTTGCTGGGATATTTGGAAGCAAGAAGTATTATGAGAAGAAATACATTGATGCAGTAAATGAAGAACTTGATAAAATAAGAGAAGAGGAAGAATACACGGAATTAGCTGATAGGTACGACAGCAAGGACAAGAATGACAAGAAGCCAGTTGATGAAGTATCGTACAAGAAAGGTTTCGACAAGCAGAAAGAAAAGAAGAAAGAAGATACTGCTTATGACGGTATGTACAGAGCCAAAAAATTAGCAGAAGATGCGGCTGAGAGTGCAGATAGTGGGGCTGATAACGGTGATGAGTCTTTTGAGGAGTACGATCGCAGAGTAACAAAGAATCAGCCACCAAGAATAATAAGTGAAGAAGCTCTTGGTGAAGTTCCCGGCTATTACGATCATATTGACCTGTTTTATTACACAAGAGATGATATTCTGACTGACGATGCGGATAATGTTCTTGAGGATAGAGGGCGGTTCTTGGGTAGTGATATTGATAGTTGGTTCTCTGACTTCTGTGATAGCGATGATAGGACTATGATCATAAGAAACTTTGAACTTGCAACTGTTTATGAAATTCAGAAGTTCGACAGTAGCTTTGAGGAGCTTGAGTGAGTATCGGAGGAGTTAAATATGGATGAAGATAACATAAATGGATATTTCAACTATGTGAACGAGAAACTTAAGGAAGGTATACCTGTAGTTGGAACAAAGAAATCTTCTCGTGATATTCTGAGAGATACTTTTGCATTTCTCTATCTTCAAGGCGAACTAACTGCCGAAGAAGTGTTACTAGACTTTCGGCTGGTAGATTTATATTTTGGAGACGGAAAGGATAAGGTATGAGTTTTATATTTGGAATGGTTGCTGTTACTGGTTTGATTGTTGTGTTAATTGGATAGATAATTAGCGGACGCGAAAATAACTTCTCTTATAATGACAACTGAATATAGTTTATATTTTAAGGAGGAAACGAAATGACAAAGGAATTGCAAGACAGACTTGAGGAGCACGCGGAACTCATTATGGATACTCTTGAAGACGGTGAGGAGCACCCGATGTCTGAGGACCAGAGGAAGCAGCTTAGTGATGAGCTAAGGGTTACTCTTCAGGGGATAATTGAGACTGACAAAAATGCTATATCTCTTGTGAATGAAGAGACAGAGTATAAGAAGTCAAAATTAACCTTTGGAAGGGCAGCAGTAGACATCATTAAGTGTGTATTACCTGTGGCTATCAGCGGCGGTGTCATCTTAACTTGTCACAAGTGGGGGTATACATTTGAGGAGAACGGCTTAAGGAAGTTGAGTGATGTCTGGAGACGGATGCCTAATATGAAGATTTAGGAGGTTGCATAAGGGGCTTAGCAAATTGCTAGGCTCCTTTATATTTTTTGGAGGAATAAAAATATGAAAGAATTAACTCTGGATAAGGCTATGAGACTTCATAAGGAATTATATTTGACTATGTCGAAACTTAAGAACTACAACGAGTTTCTAGGAAAGGACTTATATACGTTAAAGGAATATTGTCTTAAACGTATGGGGTTTGTTGACAACGAATGTCCGAGAAATTTATGTTTTCTTTGTGAATATGCGAAACAACAATATCATAAAAGTAATTGCTTTTTTCCTATATGCCATTATTGTCCATTACCGTCTCATTGTACGTCCTGGGATCCTTATTCTTTATTGCAGTGCGTATTTAATGATTATTTGGGCGCGATCGAGATATCTGATGAAGGCACCGAAACAATAAGAAACGCTTGTATTGAAATAAGCGAACCAAAATGTGAAATGCTTAAGTAATTCGCAAAAAATTATCTCCTTATAATAGAAACTATATTTTAAGGAGGAATTTAATTATGAGCAAAACTTTATATGAAAGATTTATTGATTGGTGCATTTATAAAAAATGCATCTGGGATGTGGTCAATTATAAAGGCAGCTTTGACGAATTACAACGAAAAATTGATTATGTTGAGGAATATGAGAAGACAAAAAAGAGGGCTTAATTGCTCTCTTTATTTTTTTATTTAGGAGGTTTTGTTATGATCAAAATAGAAACTATACAAACGTACACCTATAAAGATTTGGACGAAGTCAAAGAACTTCATAAGAAACTATATGAGGCGATGGCTATGATTGATGACTACAATGTCTTTGCCAATGACAGTTTTCGTGAATTGGAGGATTTAAAAAGTTTTGCTGTTAGCTGTCTTTTGGGTATTAAGCAATATATAAGAAATAATTGTTTCCTTTGTGACTATGCTACTAGTATTACAAAAGAACGACGCAGCGATATGTCGAATGTTTGTAAGAATTGTCCTGCGTTTAAAAACGAATGCAATAGCAATGGGATATTCTATTGCGAAACCGGTTATAAACCTTATGTTAAATTAATAAAGATATTTCGTAAACGTATAGAAAGAGGCCCGTTCTCCGAAGAAGAAACCAAGGAAATAAGAGAACTTTGTCTTGAGATAAGTAAGCTGTTTGTCAATGAGGAGGAATAAAAAATATGAAATTAACACTTGAAGAAGCTATGGCGTATCATAAAAAATTATACGAGACTATTCGTGATATGCCGAATTATGATGATTACAACGGAAAGTATTTTAATCGACTTTGTTCGGATGTGGCTAATAAGTTGGTTGCTGGTAAGGGTGACCTGAAATTTACTTGCTTCCTTTGTGAGTTTGCTTATGGTAAATGTCCGGAAGATGCGAGTAAACTCGATAGATGTAAATATTGTCCAGTATTTGATGAGATCAATACTTGCAATGAATACAGATGCTATTGCACTGTTAGGGATATTTTTGCAAATCACGTAATGCTATATAAAGCTCAAACTTACGAACCATATAGCGTTAAAAGACAAATGCCGTCGTTGGCATCTCATATTCGTGAACCAATTAGTATTGCTGAGGAAATAAAAATAAAAGAATGCTGTGATAAGATCAGTAAATTAAGACCAAGGAGGGGACTGTGAGTAATGATTAGGTTAGCGTTTAAAATGATATTTGGAGTTATTAAGTTCATTATGGCCTTGATAGCAATTATTATTGGTTGCTGCTTAGGAGTAGGTGGATTTATTGTATTATTTTGTTTCCTGGCAGTGGTCGCAAGTATTTATTCTCCTAAAATGACAACATAGACGATTGAAAATAAAAAGGAGGATTAATTATGATAACATTATTAGTTATATTGCTCGGTCTTATTGTTGGAGGAGTGTTGGTACTTATTGGTGCAGCATTCAGTCCGATATTCATAGGACTTGGGTTTTTGGTAGCTATTGATGCTATCGTCTTTAGCACTATAAAGGCGATCAGAAAATGGTTGTCAAAGAAGTAAAAAAAAATAAAAACTGAATATTGAAGATATAGGGGAGGTTAACGAAAGGTTGGCTTCCTTTATATTTTCGCAGATAAATTAGCCTCTAAGATGAAAGGAGGTATTGGTTATGGAAGAAAATAAAGATAAAGAAATAACTATTGAAGATATAGCCAATATGTTTGACGAGATAGTGAAGGCTATAGAAAAGATGGAGGAGGCTTAACGGCTTCCTCTTTTTATTTTTTTTATTGGGAGGTAAAAAGTATGTACAATAGTTACAGGAATGCGGCTGTTAGGTCTTTTGATGGTCTTGAAAGTATGTATTATTCTGAAGAGATTATAAAAGAACTATCAAAAATGGGAGCTCGTATGGTCGTAAGGTTTAGTGTTCGGCACGATAAAAGTAAAGAAGTCACAGGTTTAAGAATCTATGTTTACTGCTACAAACGAGGAAAAATATATAACTATTGCAGGCAGCACCGGTTTGAGTACACTAAGTGCTTTGACTATAGGTGATATTTTAAGGAGGATTAAAGATGACGTTTAAAGAGTGGTTGTATAATGAATACAGCAAAAAAGTAGAAGAATCAACCAATGCTGATGCTGTTTTCTTTAATAATGTACGTACCGTTCTTAAGTATCGTGGAATTCCTATGTATAAATTTGAGGAATCTCTTGGATTCTGTCAAGGATATTTGACCAAGCATTCTAATGGGACTATTAGGACTTATCTTGACGATGTCTGTCGCATCGCTAATAAGTTGGATATTTCTATTGACAGACTGCTTGATCCAAATTTTGTAGAATGGGCAATGGAAAACTTAGAGAAATGACGCAAATAAATCCTTGCTTATAATGAAAAAAATATATTTTAAGGAGGATTTAGGTATGGCTATGATTGGAAGGATATTTTTAGTAACTTTTGGATTTACTATGGGATGTCTTGTGGAGAATATTAGAAAGACAGAAAAAGAAATCAAAGAGTTACAAAAGGAAAACGAAAGATTAGATGAAATACTTAAGAGCATAAAAATATGATTTCGAAATGGGGATCGAGAAATCGGTCCTCTTTATTTTTAGCAAATAAATCTTGTTCTATAATGCAGTATTAAATTTTATATTTTTATAAGGAGGAAATTAAAAATGGAAGAAAAGAAAATTGTAAAGTGGCTAAAGAAGAACCAACTTGTTATTTACGGTACTGGTATTGCAGCGGTACTTGGAGGGTTTGGGCTGTATAAGTTATATATGGCAGGTGTTGAAAACGGTGCTAACTTATTTGCAAAGAATATGGTAATTAAGCAAGTGACGTTTAGACCCGACGATAACTTTAAGCAGAGCTTAATCGGTTTAAAAGTACTGTACAAAGATAAACTAGTACAAACATTTTATATGGACGAGGAGGATTCTGTGGCTACAGCAAAAGAAATTTATGACGACATTGTAAAAAATACGAAGTAATTGCACTTAGGAGTTGGGGTCAAAAAGATCTCAGCTCCTTTATTTTGTTTAGAGAATTGGAGGATTTATATTATGGTTATTGATAAAGGCGCGATTTATAGTTATTCTTGCAATAAGCAAACGGAGTATAATCCAACTATGGATCGTTATGAAGGTAATAAATATTTGTTTTGTTTGGATATTTATAAAAATGAAGAGCGTGATATTGTGGTGAGTTTAAATTTCTCAAGTTTGAACGATATAGTAAAGTTTAGAGATTGTGTAAATGCATTTCTTAAATTTAGTGGGGAGATGGTTGATTAATGGGAAGGCTGATTGAATATTGGGATGATTATAGGTGCTGGCTAATGAATATTTGTGGGTTGTTTGATACCACATATGACGATTTGTGTAGGATTCTTCATTCTATTGATGCGTTCGGCAGGGATTATGACACGAATAGGTTTGAAGATGGGTTGAATCAGAGGACCTTTTACATCGAAAAATTGAATTGGGATGAGCAATATAAGGCTGAAGAGGAGCTAAAGCAGCACAAATGTTCGTTTTTTGAGATGATTGTGGCTCTTGCTGTACGTATTGATGACGAATATTTGGGTGATCCTAAGGAACCAAATGCTGGAAAGTGGCTTGATGAAATGCTCAGAGGGCTTGATATTTTGAAATATGGTTGGAATGTAAGCCAAAATCAGGAAAGAATCATAAGAAAAAGGGTCAATTTTATGTTGAATAGAGAGTATGATGACCGCGGAAACTGCAATATATTTCAGCTTAGAAGGCCTTATGCGGGGTTTAGGGACTTACCTATTTGGCAGCAGATGCAAATTTGGATGAGTGAGAGGTATGGAGGATGACTATTAGCTATATATTTCTTATGTTAGCACTTATATTTATGTGGTCTTGGGTTGTCAGGCTTACAGTTGACATCTCACGACTCGAAAAAGAAATTGAAGAAATTAAAATGATGATTCGGAGGTATATGGAGGATGAACATATTATTTAAGGAAATAGCAGGTGTTAAAATATGTGATAATGAACTAATTATTGAATCTAGTTCCTCTGTGATTAGTTCTTTTAGCTTCAGAGTGTCGTTTAATGATATTTCTGATATTGATGATTTTAGAAATATTATTGACGGCGCTTGTGAAGTTATTAAACAGCAAATGTTAAAAAGAAAGTGAGGATGAAAGTTATGGGACATCACAAAGAATATGACTTTTATATTGTTGGCTATGAGAATGAGAAAAGAATTACATTAAAAATGGAGCCGCTTAAGCCTAACTGTGATGAAATTAATTTGGATTTTGTGGATTTTGTCTCATTTAGTGATTTTGTTAATAAACTTAATAGCGGAAGAGATAAAGCTCGTAATTTTATTATTAAGAAAATTGAAGGATAATTTTAAAGGAGTTGGGGTCGAAAAGATCTCAGCTCCTTTATTTTGTTGTGATATTTGAAAGGATTACTATGGAATGTGTTAAGGTTAAAAATATTGACGAGATTTTTAATAAGTTTTCTAAAGAAGAAAGAGCTAGATTATTTGAAAGTGAGTCGTTTGTGGATTTTTGTAAGGCCCTAGAGGAGGAAGAAAAGATGGATTATAATGAGATATTTTTTCAGTCTGTTGATAATTTATTGCAATACCGAGGCATAAAAGCTAGTGATTTTGAGGAAGATTTGGGACTTAGAAGAGGATTTATAGGTCGACATTTGAAGAAAAGATATGATTGTGGATTTGATAACGTTATGAGTATTTCATCAAAGTTAGGTGTTCCGATCAATGTTTTGACTGATTCTGAGTTCTTAGATAGGGTAAAAATGGAGAATTATAGTAGAAAAATGATTGACAAAATTTCTAAAAAATAGCCAAAATGTGTCATAAATGACACAAAAGTGTTAAAAAGTGTGCAATGAATGACACAAAATGGCCTTTTTTAACAAAATCCTGTCATTGATTGATTATTTTTGTTTTGACATTTTTTACACATCATTGTCAAAAATAGCCAAAAATGTGCAATGAATGACACAAAATGGCCTTTTTTGCACTTTTGCTGTCATTGTTTGATTAAAAATAAGTAAAAAATATGGTTGACAATTGTCAGAAAATTTTTGTCATTGACACGAAAAAAGTTACATTTTTTGAAAAAATTGATGACAAATTGATGACAAAATTGACAAATCAATGACAAGGGTTTTTAAAAATGTGCAATGAATGACACAAAAATAGGCAAAAATAGCCAAAAATGTGCAATGAATGACACAAAATGGCCTTTTTTGCACTTTTGCTGTCATTGTTTGATTGATTATGTAAAAAAAAACTTTTTTTTAAAACTTTTTTTAAAAATACACATTTTTGCTGATTTTTTAAAACAAAGTTGAAAAAAAAGTTTTTTTACACGTTTTATGACAAATCAATGACAAGGGTTTTATATTTAGCAAAAATAACTTCTTCTTTAATAGAAGAGAGGGATTATATCCTCTTTATTATTTTATGCAAAGCGGGAGGTAAAAATAAAAATGCTTAATTTTGTTAAAGTGGAAGTAATGTCCGATGGAAGAAGACATCAATATATAGCTCCAAATTATATTTACAAAAAAGATGACATAATGATCAAAGGCGGAGATTTCTACGCTTATTATGATTATGACACAGGATTATGGTCATATGACGAACTGGAATTGCTATCAAAAATAGATGAGGATATAAATGCATTCGCCGAGAAACATCCAGATATTTCAGATGTTAGATATTGTAATTCATATAACGGAAAGTCTTGGCAAGCTTTTAAAAATTACTGCAAACTCCATCCAGAACAAAATGCGCAACTAGACAATAAAGTTGTTTTTAAATCTGAGAAAACTGAAAAATATGACTATATAGCAAAGAAGTTGTCTTATGATATGGAAGAGGGAGAACCTGAAGCTTACAATAAATTAATGTCCGTTTTATATTCTCCTGATGAACGACAAAAAATAGAATGGGCAATAGGTTCAATAATACACGGCGATTCAAAATATATACAAAAGTTTATAGTACTATTTGGCGGGCCAGGAACAGGTAAGTCAACAGTGCTCAACATAATAGACGATATGTTCGAGCATTTATCCGCTAACGTAAATATTAAGGAAATTGCAAAGAGTAAATCTGATTTTGCTTTGGAATGTTTTAAGAATAATCCATTAGTCGGGATTGACCAAGATTCTGATTTGAGTATTATTAACGATAATTCAACTCTTAACACTTTGGTTTCTCACGAAATGGTTGAGATGAACGAAAAACATAAGAATAAATATTCTATGAGGATGAACACATTTATATTTGCAGGAAGTAATAAGCCGGTTCAAATAACTGATAGTAAATCAGGATTATTAAGAAGACTTATAGACGTACAACCAACAGGTAATAAAATACCGACAAAAGAATATGTAAGATTAATTAAAGAAATACATAATGAAAGAGGAAAAATAGCTAGAAAGTGTCTTGACATTTATGAGAAACTCGGAAAGTATTATTATATGAATTATATTCCAATGTCTATGGTAAGTATGACAAATCATCTATATAATTTTATAATGGATGACTTCGAGTTCTTCACGAATAATTCAGAAATAATGCCATTAGTTTCTGCGTGGGAACGTTATAAAAGATATACAGAAGATTCAAAAATTGCTTATACCTTAAACAAGCAAAAGTTCAAGTATGAATTAATGGATTACTATGAAGAGTTCAAAGACAGGTATGGCACCCAGGTTAATGTATACTTAAATCTCAAAAAAGACAAGTTTAATTATTCAACAGATAAACCAGAATTAATAGCAGACCCAGTTAAAGACAAGCGAGAGTATAACAACAGCTGGCTTAAGTTTAGTGATGAGTATGAATCAGAGTTTGATGATATTTTTAAAGATTGCCCAGCTCAGTATTCTACTACAGGTCCAGAGAAGAAACCCGTTGGAAGATGGGACAGATGTAAAACAACCTTGGCGGAAATTGATACAAGAATATTGCATTACGTTAGAGTTCCAGAAAATCTAATAACAATTGACTTCGACATAAAAAACGAGAAAGGGGAGAAAGATTATGAACTAAATTTTGAAGAGGCTTTGAAATGGCCTCAGACGTATGCAGAGCTTAGTCAAAGTGGCCAAGGAATTCATTTGCATTATTACTACAACGGTAACATTGATGAACTTAAAAAATTGTTTAAGAAAGATGTAGAAATTAAAGTATCAAAAGGAAATAGTGCTTTAAGGCGTCGTTTAACAAAATGTAATGATATTCCAATAGCCACAATAACTTCAGGACTTCCATTAAAAGAAAGGAGTAATAATATGTTAGATGAGTTTGTAGTGTCATCTGAGAAACAGATCAGAACAATGATCGAGAAGAATCTCAGAAAAGAGTACCACGCAAACACAAAACCCTCAATAGATTATATTTACAAAATTTTGGAAGATGCTTATAACAGCGGCCTGATTTATGATGTATCAGATATGAGAAATGACATTCTTATGTTTGCTTTACAAAGTACTAATCAAGCGCAATATTGTCTAAAGTTAGTTAGCAAGATGAAATTTAAGAGTGAAGAAGAGGGGGAGAACTCAGAAAAGTATCAGAAAATTAATGGGAGTGAGCCTCCTATAGTCTTCTTTGACATCGAGATATTTCCCAATCTATTTATTGTTTGCTATAAGAAGCAAGGTGACGGAAACAAAGTTGAAAAATTAATAAATCCTAAACCAGATGCAATAGAGAAATTGACAAAAATGAGACTTATAGGATTCAACAACAGAAATTATGATAATCATATTCTCTACGCGGCAATGATGGGATATTCTGTTGAGCAGCTGTATGATTTGAGTCAAAGAATTATCGTGGACGAAGATAAAGATGCAAAGTTTAGAGAAGCTTTTAATCTTTCATACAGTGATGTATATGACTTCTTATCAGCGGGAAATAAGATGAGTCTTAAGAAATGGGAAATACAGCTGGGCATACATCATCAGGAGTTTGGCTACAGATGGGACGAACCCGTTCCAGAAGATAAATGGAAAGAAGCAGCTGATTATTGTGCTAATGATGTTATCGCAACAGAAGCTACGTTCAATGCAAATCACGCAGATTGGTTGGCTAGAAATATATTAGCTGATATTGCTGGAATGACAGTTAATGATACAACAAACACCCTGACTACAAAAATTATTATAGGAGACGACAGAGATCCTTGGAGTAAGTATATTTACACAGATTTAAGTACTATATTTCCGGGTTATAGATTCGACCCTTATGGAATACCAAAAGAAGAGTACAATGAAGGAACGAAGATTGTTGCTGGAAAGAGTATTTATATGGGCGAGGATCCAGGGGAAGGTGGTTATGTTTATGCAGAGCCCGGGATATATTATAACGTAGCTTTGCTAGATATTGCCTCAATGCATCCTAACAGCTTGATACAGTTGAATCTGTTTGGCGACGAGTATACTATGAGATTTAGTGAAATAGTTAGAGCAAGACTGTTAATCAAACACAAAGAGTATGACGAGGCTAAGAAAATATTGGACGGGAAGCTGGCAAAATATCTTGACAATCCTGATGAAGCGAAGGCTTTGGCGAATGCTTTGAAGACAGCTATAAATTCTGTTTATGGCTTGACATCAGCGAAATTTAAACATAAGCTTAAGGATCCAAGGAATATTGATAACATTGTGGCTAAGCGTGGAGCTTTGTTTATGATTAACTTAAAACACAAAGTTCAAGAAATGGGGTATACGGTTGTTCATATAAAGACGGATTCTATAAAAATTGCAAATGCCGACGAGAAGATAATTAAGTTCGTAATGGATTACGGGAGAGAATATGGCTATACATTCGAACACGAAGCAACGTACGAGAGAATCTGTTTAGTCAATGAATCGACATATATTGCTAAAGACGCAGCTGACGGTCATTGGACAGCAACCGGAACCCAATTCCAAGTTCCATACGTATTCAAGAGTTTGTTCTCAAAAGAGCCTATTACGTTTGAGGATTTGTGTGAAACCAAGACGGCAACAACGGCTTTATATTTGGATTACAACGAAGATGTTAGTGATTTACCGTTTGTAGATAATGAAAGTGAAAGACACGATTACAGATTCATTGGACGTGTTGGAAGTTTCTGTCCAGTGGTAGATGGGGCGGGTGGCGGAATTTTGTTAAGGCAAGATACAAACGATCCTAATAAGTTCTCGGCTGTACAAGGAACAAAGAAGAAACACACAAAGAACGATGTCTATAGATTTCTAGAAGCAGAGACTGTTATAAAGCTTGGATTGGAAGACAAGATAAATCAAGGATATTTTATAGACTTAGCAGAAGAAGCAATAGAAACTATAAACAAGTTTGGAGATTATGACCAATTTGTTGGCAACAAAGATTTTGTGAAAATACCAGACAGTGTACCAGAGGATGTGGAAGCTATGGACTTTGAACAATATATGAACAGTCCAATGGTTAGTGTGGCATAGACTAGCAAAAATATTTACTCCTAATATAGAAAGGAGTGATAATATGACAGTAGCAAATGCTATGAATATTGCTAAAGAAATGCGGAATCAAATTCAACAAATGAACAGAGGAGAATTACAAGAATTAATAAAAGGATTTGAGGATATGTATTCAAATCTTGAAAATGATAATTCTATAAAGTTTATTCAGAAATTGAATTGCAGATTTTCTAAGATAGTATTCCTAGATTATGCTAAGGATATTTACAGAAAGAAATATGGAGAGCTGGGTTAAACCTGGCTCTTTATTATTCACAAAGAAATGTCTTCTTATAATAGAAACTATAAACTTTTATTTTAAGGAGGTATTTGGTATGATGTATTCAACAATTACAGAAATGAGGAATCTTATTGACCTTATGAAAGTGGATGAACTGAAAAGGTTTGTTGATGTTTATGAAAAAAGAATATTAACAGACGAAAGGAACTGGAGTAAAGCTAGAGAGGAAATGGGTATGATAGGATTCTACAATTATCAAGTGTTGATACACGAATACGCTAAAAATAAGTTGTTAGAAAGAGAAGTCAAAGAGCTGGGTTAAACCTGGCTCTTTATTTTTTTTTTTGCAAAGAAATATCCCATTATAATAGGACTATAAACTTTTATTTTAAGGAGGTAGTAACTATGTTAAATTATGGATTGGAAGAAACCATCAAGGCAATAGATTCGATGGAGGATTATGAGATTGAATCTTTCTTAAATAATTGGGAAAAAATTATAGAGAAAGAAAGAACTTATAATGAACTATTGGACAATATTGGAATATTTGGTTACTTCCAGTATAAGACACTGGTTGTATGTCACGCAAGAAAAGTTTTAAGCGAAATATATTTAAAAAGACCAACAGAGGAAGAAAATAAAGGTTGAGCCTTGTGCTCTTCCTTTATTTTTCGCAAAGAAATATCTTCTTATAATAGAAAGAAAGTATGGCAACTAGCCGAGTGTAAAACTTGATTTGAGATAAGAATCTTGGGGACGTCTTATACGAAAAACCGTATTTGAAACACGAAGTGTGATGAGCACCTAGCGAGAGAGACGTGATGTCGGTAGGTAGAGCTTAAGGGAAGGCCGGGTGAAATATAAACTGGCAACCTGCCAAGGGATTATCGAAAGATATGAACGATTGAGTCCGCTTTCTTTTTATATTTTTTCGCAAAAAAAAATATTATTATTTAATGAAGAGAAATAAATGATGTGGTCAGAAGTCCACTTAAATTTCGAAGACGATGCAGCTTACGACGGTAAGTGCCTGAGCCGAAGAGTCAATAAGCTAGGCTGGGATAAATGAACGGGGCTAGAAAATAAACTCTCTTCTTTTTTTCGCAAAAGTTTCCTGTTATCTAATGGAAACAAACTTCAAATGAATTTTGAAATAGTTGTAGCGGTATATGCATTTAATGCAAATTAAATGTTCGAGTTCGACTCTCGAAACAATTTCAATTCATTATATTTTTCCAAAAATTTTAAGTAAAGGAGATTTAACTATGGAAGAAAGAAAAGTAACTAAAAACATTGTTCTTGAAAACGCGAGGATTATTTTCAAAAATTTCTCTGGAAAGAAGACAGATTACAATGACGAAGGCAACAGGAACTTTGGAGTTCTGATTCCGGATGATATCGTTGACGATTTAATAGCTGATGGTTGGAAAGTAAAATTCAGACCACCGAGAGAAGACGACCCAGAACATTACGAGCAGCCTTGGCTTCCTGTAAAGGTTAAGTTTGGACAATATCCTCCAGAAGTTTGGATGGTCACAAGAAAGGGCAGAGTTGAATTAAATGAAGACACAATAGGCCAACTCGACTATGCTAGACTTGACGGTTGTGATATTGTAATAAGACCTTATAATTATCCAGCCTTAGCAGGAAGGCCAGCAGGTGTGTCAGCGTATCTTAAGACACTATATGCTACTCTTTCAGAAGGAGACTTCGAAGACAAGTATGGCAATATGCAAATTTTATAATAAGGAGTAACAAAATGGAGTTTGAAAATTGGCAGCTTATTATTCTTATTATAGTTTGTATAGCTTGTATAATTATATTTGATAGGGGATGATTGTATGGCTGTAAAACTATACGAGCATCAAAAAGAAGCTATTGAAAAATTAAAAAACGGCTCCGTCCTTTGTGGCGGGGTCGGTTCTGGAAAATCCATAGCAGCTTTGGCTTACTATATGATATTTGTGTGTTATGGTAGTATAGATTTTGATGGATACCGAGGATTGACAGAATACTTTCTTATGGAAGATCCAAAAGATTTATACATAATAACAACTGCTCAGAAAAGAGATAAGCACGAATGGGATAAGGAATGTATAAAATTTATGTTAACACCAAATAGTCCTGAATTATCTCATTCTGGAGTTAGAGTCACAATAGACAGCTGGAACAACATCAAAAAATATAGCAAAGTTTACAACGCCTTTTTTATTTTTGATGAACAGCGCGTAATCGGTAAAGGAGCCTGGGTTAAAGCTTTTTTGGATATTTCAAGAAAGAATCAATGGATATTATTATCAGCAACTCCCGGTGACCAATGGAGCGATTATATTCCTGTCTTCGTTGCAAATGGGTTTGTTAGAAACAAAACAGAATTCTATAACAGGTACTGTGTGTTCAGCAGAGTAACTAAATATCCGAAAATTGACAGATATTTGGAAGAAGCTACTTTGAAATATTTCAAAAATAAAATATTAGTTCCTATGGAAGATTTCAGAGATACAGTTCGAAGAAACATAAATGTTATATGTGATTATGACAGAGAGACTTACAGAAAAATATTCAGAGAACGTTGGGATCCATACGACGACACACCAATAGAAGAAGGAAGTAGATTTATATTTTTATTAAGGAAGTGCGTTAACTCCGATCCATCAAGAATAGCTGAGATAGATAAAATTATGCAACAACACGACAGAGCAATTATATTTTACAATTTCAACTATGAACTCGATATACTAAGGAATTATTGTGAGTCTGCAAGCATTCCTTATGGCGAATGGAACGGACAGAAACACGAAGAACTTCCAAATGGACCAAGATGGTTGTATCTTGTTCAGTACGCTGCTGGAAGTGAAGGATGGAATTGCACAGCTTGCGACACAGTTATATTTTACAGTCAGACTTACAGTTACAGAACTCTTGAGCAAGCTATGGGAAGAATCGATAGAATTGATACCACATATAGAGAACTATTTTACTATCATCTCAGAAGTATGTCGTCAATTGACCTAGCAATAAACAGGAAGCTAAAAGATAAGAAAAAATTTAATGAGAATAATTTTATAAAGAAGGTGTTTATATGAACCACGATGATAATTTACACGCTATGACTTACGGCATTTCGTTTTTAAGAACAAACAAAGACGCTGATGAATATGTTCAGAAATATTGTGAGAAACATAAGATTACAAAAGAACAGGCTATGGAGCATTTACTTGTCAAAGGTGTGCTCGAAGTGTATAAAAAGAAGGAACAGAAAGAAGCTGACGTTTAAAAACAATTCGCAAAAATTTCTTCTTCTTTAATAGAAGGGAAGGGGTAGAGTGTCGCCTCTTCCTTTTATTTTTGGTTATTCGAGGTGATGAATATGAGAGAATCGGAATTCCAAAAAACAATAAAGAGAAAAATAAAAGATAGGTTACCAGATTCGATCATATTAAAAAATGATCCAAACTGTATTCAGGGTGTTCCAGATTTGCTAGTTTTATGGCAAGACAAATGGGCAGCCTTAGAATGCAAGAGATCACAAAAAGCATCTCACAGGCCAAATCAAGAATATTATGTGAATAAAATGAACGAGATGGCTTTTGCTTCTTTTATATTTCCAGAGAATGTTGGTGAGGTATTAGATGCAATGGAACAATCATTCAAGAGAGGTACCTGAAGGCTCGCACGCGTTTCTAGGTGCTTCTAAGTATTCGTGGTTAAATTATACCGATGAACAAATAGCGGAAGCTTATGCTAATTATTTAGCAATAAAGAGAGGAACTGAATTACACGCCCTTGCTAGAGATCTTATAAAACAAGGAATTCCATTAAGAGATACTAAACATACTTTTAATATGTATGTTAATGATTGTGTGTTCTATGGAATGAAACCAGAAGTTCCTTTATATTATTCTAAATATTGCTATGGAACAGCGGACGCTATAAGATTCTTAGACGAAGATAGAAAACTTATGATATTTGATTTGAAGACGGGTAAAAATCCCGCCTCTATGAAGCAGTTGATTATTTACGCTGCTTTATTTTGTCTCGAATATTCTGACGAGTTTGCACTAATGAGAGCTATTGAATTACGGAAATACCAGAACAATGATATTGAAATATACACTCCTGAAATAAATGAGATCGTTCCTGTTATGGACAAAATTGTATATTTTGATAAAATATTAACAAAACTTGACAAAGGGGATCGGTAGCTATGTATTATGAAAACGAGCTTATGCACGTTGGCGTTGCTCACGATGCTAATCCACCAGGAAGAGGTTCTGGAAGATTTGGGTATGGAACTGGCGAAAATCCAGGACAACGCGATTTTACATTTACTTCTCAGGTTAATAAGTATCGTGATGTCGGTCTTAAGGATGGCGAAATTGCAAAAATTCTGTTAGGTCCATATGCAACTTCAAACAATCTTAGAGCAAAACTTTCTATCGAGTCCTCTGAGCAAAGAAAATTAAATATTGAAAAGGCGATGGAGCTCTACCAAAAAACTGGTAACAAATCAGAAGTTGCCAGGATGATGGGCGTTAGAGAATCTGTTGTTAGATATTGGTTAGATCCGGCTGTAAAAGACCAAAATACGAAATATGAGAACACGGCAAATGCAATAAAAGAAGTAATCAAAAGACACGCGAATGATGACAGCAAAGGTATGATTGACGTTAGTAAAAGTACTGAATTATATTTAGGTGTTACTGACAACACGAAGAAAGTTGCACTTGCTATGCTTCAAGAAGAAGGATATCTGGTTACAACAACTAAAATACCAGCTGGTAATCACGAAATAAAAATTAATGTGGTTGCGCCTCCTGGTACTACTTGGTCAGATGTTCAAAAGAATAAATTTAATATTGCGCCAATAGACACATTCTCGCCAGACAAAGGGAAGGAATGGTTTGTACCTGAATCCCCGCAATCAATAGATTCTAAGAGAATCTTTGTAAGATATGGCGATGAAGGCGGAAAAGCAAAAGATGGTGTAATAGAATTAAGAAAAGGCGTTGATGATCTTAACCTTGGAAACAGTCAATATGCTCAGGTTAGAATTGCTGTTGATGGGACTCATTATATGAAAGGTATGGCAATATACTCAGACGATGTTCCAGAAGGTTATGATCTAATTTATAACACAAATAAGGCTCACGGAACTCCTTTAATTTCCAAGGATGGAGACAAACAAGTTCTTAAGGCTATGAAGATAAACGACACAACAGGAGAAATAGACCAGAATAATCCATTTGGTGCTTTGATTAAAGGGCCAAAGAATGTTGATGGAGTTCTCACTGGAGCTGGGCAATCACATTACGTTGACAAGAATGGCAAAACACAATTGTCTGCCATAAACAAGATAAGAGAAGAGGGTGATTGGGACACTTGGTCTAGAAATTTGTCAGCCCAGTTTCTATCAAAACAACCTTTAAAACTTATTAATCAGCAGATAGATTTGTCAGTTAGTCAAAAGAAATTGGAACTTGAAGAAATAAATTCTTTGACAAATAAAGTAATCAAAAAGAAATTACTCGAGGATTACGCGGCAGAATGTGATAGAGCAGCTGCTGACTTGTCAGTTAAAGGATTTAAGAACCAGGCTTATCAAGTTCTGTTGCCTTTAACATCAATAAAAGATGACGAAGTGTATGCGCCAAACTACAAACAAGGAGATTTGGTAGCTCTTGTTAGGTATCCTCACGCCGGTACATTTGAGATACCTTTGCTTAAAGTAAATAATGAACTGTCAGAAGGTAAGACTGTAGTTGGTAATTCTAAAGATGCTGTTGGCATAAACACAAAGGTTGCGCAACAGCTTTCAGGAGCAGACTTCGATGGCGACTTCGTTGCTGTAATACCAGTAGCTTCCAATAAACTTGGACTAAAAGCTACGAAACCATTAAAGGATCTTGAGAACTTTGATCCTGACATATACACACTACCGGATTCAGTACCCAAAATTAAGCATAGAACTATGCAGAACGAGATGGGTAAAGTATCTAATCTTATAACTGATATGACTATAGGTGGAGCTACCAACAACGACATAATCAGAG
>CANRHA010000002.1 GCA_947630315.1 uncultured Clostridia bacterium | reverse complement strand
TTTCCATCGGGTGTGACTGTTACATCTTCGCCCTTGACATCGGTATTTCCGATTTTGACCTCATCAGCGATTACTGTGCCGTCAGGCTCGACCTTGCCGCCCACGGGCAAGCTGACCGCCGGATTATCCCCAACCGCAACCTCGCCGCCGCCGGGAACAGTCACGTTGCCTTGCTCATCTACCTCGACCGAACCGCCGTCGGGCAGAGTCACGGTCGTCTCGTTGCCCGCTCCGTCATCGATAATAATCTCGCCGCCAAGGTTTTTGATTGACCCATCGCCCGCCTCAACAGTCTCGCCGGGAAGCAGCTCGGTGGTGCCGTCAGCTGTCGAAGAGGTTACTACCGTTTTTTGAGATATGAACGATGCAAACGCGCTCGCAGTCGCCTTGTAGCGGATATGAATCTCGTAAGTTTCACCGTTATCAAGCTCGCTGAAGCTACCGTTATCCTGCCATGTCACGCCGTCGAGCGAATACTCACAGCCGGCGATTTCGGCAATCGAGATTTCTGTCTGCGACTTGCTGACTGTCGTTTCGGAGATGTCCGGAGCCGCCCGGCGAGCGGGAATCACAAGGCTCTGAATCTCACCGTCGAGGTGATTGGCGTCCTTTTTATAACGAATTTTGACCGTCAGCACGCTACCGTTCCATCCTGTTTTTGCGACATTCATCGCTGCCGTGCAGTCCTGCCACGTCTCGCCGTCTACCGAGAATTCCATGGTTTCATCGGTGGAAAGCGTCTCATTGATAAAGTCGATTTCGACCTCCGGAGCAGCCTGACTTGCAGCCGTGATTTTCCATTTGTGCTCTATACCGGTTGCGCCATTGAGAGTATAATTTTCATTTCCGAGATCGGTTACTTTTGCGGTATAATCTCCGGCTTCAGTTGCGGTGTTGTTGGTATATGTTATATTGAATTTGTCACCCATGACAGCATTTTTTACAGTAGCTGTGACGGTATGCGGCTCTCCATCATAGGTATATTCTTCACCAACCCACTCAATTTCAGCAGCGCGAGGAGCAATCTCCCACTCATATTCGTTTGCGGTTTCGAGAGTGTAATTCGTATTTCCGAGGGCTGTGACTTTTGCGGTATAATCTCCTGCGGCATTCGCAGTATTGCCAGTGTATTCAATCTTAAATTCATCACCAACAATCGCATTTTTCACCGTCGCCGCAACTTCATGAACAGTGCCGTCATAAGTGAACTCGTCACTCTGCCATTCGAGTACAGCAACAAGTGGCTTAATCGTCAGCGTTCCGGCAGATTGTACTTTATAATTTTTGCTTGAAAGCTCGACAGTATAGCAGCTTTCTTTGGCAGCTTCGGAGTATTCATACTCGCCGGCGTTGCTCGAAAATGCCGTCAGGGTTGCGGTGACTGTCTCGCCGATTCCGCTAACCTGTATAACGGTTTTTGCCTCGCCGCCGTAAATAAACTCGCTGTCTGGCAGGTCGATCGGCGCAGGAGTAATGCTACCCGAAATTTCGGCTTGTTTGCTTGAAAGCGCGTAATTTTTAGCAGTTTCGCCGCTCAGAGTAATATTTTTTGCGATAATTTTCCTCGCACCTGCATTTGCAGAATCATAGGAAAATTCTGATGTTGCTTTCACGTCATCGGTTCCGATCACGCCGGTAACCGCGATTTTTACATCATCATTGACTTCGGTTGTACCATCGTAAATTTTGCTCAAAGTGCCGGAAATGTTTGCTGTCAGAGACTTCGGAGCGATTTCAAACTCTGCGCTCGCATTGCCGGAATAGTTCCCTGTGCCGGTCAAAGTTACGGTGTATGTGTTCGCGTCTTTGACTTCGTCGGAATATGTCACCGTATAATCGTCTGCGGAAAGCACCTTGCCATCGAGAGTTACGCGGATTTCGGGGGTCTGAACTTCGCCATTGTAGGTGTATGTTCCGACGATTTCAATCTCTGCCTCGGCAATAGAAAGCGCAGTGATTTTCCATTTATGCTCAACTCTGGCCGCGCCGTTGAGAGTGTAGTTTTCATTCCCAAGATCGGTGACTTCGGCGGTGTAATTTCCGGCTTCGGTCGCGGTGTTGCCGGTGTTTGTTATATTGAATTTGTCTCCATCGACAGCATTTTTCACCGTCGCAGTGACTTCATGAACAGTGCCGTCATAGGTGAAATCTGCACCGGTCCACTCAATCTCCGCAGGTCTCGGCAGGATTTCCGCGTTCGTGGACTGATTAAGCAAACTTCCGGTTGACAGCTCATAATTGTCGCTCCAACCTTCTGACAAGGTTATGTCGCTGACGTTTACCGACTTGTTTTTGCCGGCATTTTTATCAATAAAGTTAAATTTTGCAGTCGCGGTCGGCACGTCGTCAAACTTAGCTCCGGAAAGCGTAATTACGCCGTTTGCGACAGTGCCGCCATCGTAAACCTTGTTATCAATTCTGCCGATTTTCGGCGTGAGAACCGCCTTGCTTATGGTGATTGTAGCCTCTGCCTCAACCGGATCATAGCTGCTGTCGTCCGGCGTGAAAACTATCGCAAACGACTTTCCGCTGTCCTTAACGGCAGGCGTTTTATCGCCATCTACCCACGCGAAACTGCCCGAAACTGCAGTCTTTCCGTTCATCACAACGCCGCCTGCGAGTGCGCTGTCCGAAAGGCTTTGACCGTAGGTTATGTCTGCCGCCGTCGGCAGGGTCGCAACCGTTAGTGCGGATTTGCTGATCGACCAAGCGTGGGTTTTGCTCGTCGAGCCGTCGAGCGTGTAGTTGCTGTTCCCGAGCGACGTCACTTCGGCGGTGTAGCTGCCGACTTTGTTCGATTTTTCGTTATTGTATTTCAGCACAAACTCGTCGTTTTCTGCGACTTTTTTGACCTCCGCGGAGACCGAATGCTCCTGCCCGTCATACGCGAAAGTGTCGCCGACCCAGGTGAACTCCGCAACCGCGGGAAGGATTGACCATTGAAGCGCGTCGGGATTGTTGAGGGCATAGTTTGCATTTCCAAGCGCGGTGACTTTTGCGGTATAATCTCCGGCTTCGGTCGCGGTGTTGCCGGTGTATTCAATCTCAAACTCATCGCCTGCGACAGCGTTTTCCACTGTCGCCGTGACTTCATGAACAGTGCCGTCATAAGTAAACTCGCCGCCCTGCCATTCGATTACGGCAACACGAGGCTTAATCGTCAGCGTTTCGGCTTTGCTGACCGCATAATTTTCGCTCGAAAGCTCGACGGTATAGCCGCCTTCTTTGGCAGTCTCTGAATATTCATACTCTCCGGCGTCGCTTGAAAATGCTGTTAGGGTTGCGGTGACGGTCTCTCCAATTCCGCTAATCTGTATAACGGTTTTCGCCTCGCCGCTGTAAATAAATTCAGTGTTTGGCAGGTCGATCGGCGCGGGAGTAATGCTTCCCGAAACCTCGGCTTGAGTGCTCGCAAGAGCGTAATTTTTAGCATCTTCGCCGCTCAGAGTTATATTTTTTGCGACAATTTTCCTTGTACCCGCGTTCGCAGAATCATAGGAAATCTCTGACGTTGCTGTCACACCATCGGTTCCGATCACGCCGGAAAGGGCGATTCTTACATCATCATTAACGTCCACAGTGCCATCGTAAACTTTGCTCAAAGTGCCGGAAATGCGCGCTGTGAGCAATTTCGGAGCGATTTCAAACTCTGCGCTCACGCTACCGGAATAGTTGCCTGTTCCTGTTATAGTCACGGTGTATGTGTTCGCGTCCTTGACCTCGCCGGAATATGTCACCGTATAATCGCCTGCGGAAAGCACTTTGTCGCCGAGGGTTACAATGATTTCAGGGGCTTGAAGCTCTCCGTTGTAGGTGTATGTACCGACGATTTCGACCTGCGCGTCGGCAAGAGAAAGTGCAGTGATTTTCCATTTGTGCTCGATACCGGTTGCACCGTTGAGGGCGTAGTTTGCGTTTCCGAGATCGGTTACTTTTGCGGTGTAATCTCCGGATTCGGTCGCGGTGTTACCTGTGTATTCAATCTCGAACTTGTCGCCTGCGACTGCATTTTTCACCGTCGCCGTAACCGTGTGAGATTTGCCGTCATAAGCAAAATCTTCACCGGTCCACTCAATTTCAGCAACGCGAGGAGCGATTTTCCACTCACATTCGGCAGAACCCGAAAGGGTGTAGTTTGCATTTCCGAGAGATATTACTTTGGCTGTGTAATTTCCGGCTTCGGTTGCGGTGTTGCCGGTGTATTCAATCTCAAACTCGTCGCCCTCAACTGCGCCTTCAACCGTCGCCGTGACCATGTGAGGTTCGCCGTCATAGGTGAAATCTCCGTCAGTCAACTTGATTGTGACCGCTTTAGGATCAATTTTTCCCGAAATAGGCTTTATTTCATTGAGGACATAATACCCCGCGCTTTCACCGGTCAGAGCTGCATTTTCTGCTGAAATCGTGCGCTCGCCCGCGTTTGCGGAATCATAAGCAAATTCGGCCGATACGCCCACGGTATCGCCCTCAACTACGCCGGAAAGCTCCAGCTCTAACCCAAGACCATCCGCACTCGTAGTGCCGTCGTAGGTTTTGGAGGTCGTGCCGGTGATGGTGGCGGTCAGGGGTTTCGGGGTCACATTAACCTTGACCGTACGTGATGAATGCTCGAGCTCGCCGCTGCCGCTGTATTGAAGAATTACCGTGTTATTCCCGATTACAAAGCCGTTTGCGCGGGTCGCGGGGATAGTCAAGGTGGCGGTATCACCCACAACATCAGCCGTTCCAAGCACATTATACCCGAGCATGAATGTCACTTTATTGTCATAATATGCCATAAGCGCGATCCCATTCGACACGGCTTTTTCGATCTTTGCCGTGATCGTGACATCATCGCCGTAGGTAACAGTCTGATCGTCCGCGGAAACGGTGGGATCCAAGCGCACGACCATTATGCTAATGCTGTTTCTCGTTAGCACGCCGTCGGTGGTAGCGGTAAGCGTGCACACACCACCTGCGGTAGCGGTAATTTTTGCAGTGTTGTCGACGGGGTCGATCGAGCAGATTTCGTCGCCGCTAATTCTCCATTGAATCGAACCGCATTCCGCGCCGTCGGGCGTTATCTTAACGCTTATCTCCGCGCTCTCGCCGACTTTCAGAGACAGCGAACCTGTCGCTTCCTTGCCGTCAACGTAGAAGTGAATCTCATTTTTCTCCCAAACAGGGTAGAGGGTCAGGTCGGCGTTGTCGGCATACTCCGCGCCAAAAGCATATTTAACCTCGCTTGCGACCTGCTCGGTTGACCAGCCTATCTGCGTATATTCCGGGCGGGTGAATATTTTGTCAGAAATTGTAATATCTTTGCCATGGGTTTTAGTTTCCGTGAACGAATCGCCCGATATGTCGTCGCCCTCTCCCGACTCATATTTAATAGTATAGGTTCTCAGCCGCGCGACGAGAGTGCTATCAACCGCCGCGATTTCATAGCCAGCGCTTTCTAATTCATCAGTGAGCTTGAAGCAGCCGATGGAAGCCACCGCGCCTGCGCCGGAGGCAATTATGCATGACTCAGATAAATTATATTTGGCTGCAATAGCCTCAATGCTGTAAGGACCGCCCTCAAGCTTTTCGTTTATTGTGATCGGCGGAGAATATGGTGAAGATAAGGAAATATCAACGCCCCCTTCTCCTTTGATTGTCGGCTTTCCCGAAAGCGTAAACGAGCTCATAGCAGATACGGCCATAGACGAGCTTGTTATCGTTCCTCCGCTGATATTAAGGTCACCGCGGGCCGAAACTTCACCGTTAATTTGACCGCCTGTTATAGTTATGGAATAACCGCTATAATCACCTGTTATCTTGCCGTTCACAATTCCGCCGTTTATAACAATTTTACCGCTGCCCGCATATATTGCCTCGTCGCCTCTGCCCGACTCAATTGTTCCGCCTTCAAGTGTAAACGTGCCCTCGACGTTATTGATACAGTGCAGTGAGCCGCCAACAATTGACCCCGCGCCGTTGCAATCATATACAGTAAGCGACGCGTCCGCAGGCACTTCTGCCCACGCCACGGAACCAAATGTAATCTTATGTCCGTCAAGACATAATTTTGTATCGCCATTAACAGACCAAGTGCCGTGGTCAATGTTGACGTCATTTTTCAGATAATAGTTCCCCGCTGTGGCCGGCAGGCTGTTGCTACTTTCCCACGGCATGAAAATCGTTCCATCATCATGCACATGCGCGTCCTTCGGTACAAGCCAAAGCTCGGAGCCGACTTTTTCGACTCTGTAATCCGAGTTTGAAGAAGTGAATTTATCAGCACTCTGCACAGCAAATTTGCCATCTGCAAAAGCCCGCGGCTCAGATATTTCCATGCCGATACGATATTTATTCTCACCCGTAAGCTCCCCGTCAACTGTAAGAGCTTTAGAGGCAAGACCGATTTCTGCTGACCCGGCTATGCTTTTGAGCTCAGGATTACCGGAAATTGTAAGATGTCCAGATTCCAAAACGCTAACGGCAAAGCAATTAATAGTACTGGAAGTTATCTTTCCACCCCTGATAATTACTTCTCCTTTAGATTCAATTCCTTCATAATATCCTTTAATTTCACCGCCGTTTATTGTAACAGTGGAGTTTTCGATTGCCTTAATTACATATGCATTTCCAGATACTGTTCCACTCTCCAGCGTAAACTTCCCACCGTCAACATTGATAGTCTGTGTGCCGCCGCCTGTAATCTCGCCCTCTTTATCAGGGTCGTCGTAAACCGTCAGCGAGCCGGCGCCATTGATATTTATATAGCTACCGCCGCAGTCGATCTTATGCCCATTAAGGCAGAGCGTAATATCGCTGTTGACGTCCCAATTTGCCGAGAGGGTGACGTCTTTCGTCAGGAAATAAATCCCCTCATCGCTCGGCAATTCGGTTTCGTTATCCCACTTCGTCTCAAAATTCGTTTCGTCCTCATGCTCATGCTTAACAACCGCCTTAAGCCCGCCATCTTCGGCGACGATCACATATCCCTCGTCAGTCAAATCCTTCGTGAGCGTGAAGCAGCCTATCGAAGCCTCCACACCGTCGCCCGTGGCAAAGACCCTATCCGCCACGCCGTCGATGACATACGGCCCGCCTGTGAGCGACTCAGCGATGGTTAGGACGGAAGTTCCATCAAGCTGTATATCTGCGCCTACACCTTTAATGGCGGGATTGTTTGAAATCTCCAAAGTGCCGCCTAATATAGAGTACTCAGGTTCTTCCTCTAAGACATAGTTATAAATTCGAACAGCGCAATCGCCGCTGCTTGTAATCGTTCCGCCGGAAATGTTGATTATGCCGGCGTAAGAAAAAATCCCATAGCTCATTTTTTCGCTGCCGCCTTTTATTTCGCCGCCTT
Source organism: uncultured Clostridia bacterium (assembly GCA_947630315.1). Taxonomy (GTDB): domain Bacteria; phylum Bacillota; class Clostridia; order Oscillospirales; family Ruminococcaceae; genus Faeciplasma. The sequence continues at coordinate 24,148 of CANRHA010000002.1, read as the reverse complement.
TTACAATAACAGTTGATGACTGGTCAACGGCAGATATTGCTACGTTGTCAGATTCTACAATCCCGTCGATTATTGTAGCAGAAGAACCATTTCCGCCAACTTGTATGGCGCTACCATTTGAATTTGCAGCGCTGATTGTCCCGCTTTCAAGCGTAAATGAGCCGCTGTCGATATTTATAGGAACTTTATTTGTAGTAGATGAGATTTTTCCGACTTTGTCGTTGCTGCAATCGCAAACTGTCAAAGAATTGCCCGATGTAATATACAAATTATCTTCGCCACAATTTAGCGTTTTCCCATTAAGGCAGAGCGTGACATCTCCCTTTATAATAACGCCAGCACCAATATCAGTATTATCAACAAGATAATACTTCCCCTCTGTCAGGTCTGATTTGCCGTCCCACGGCAAAAACTCCTCGCCGTCGGTATGCCTATGCACCTCGACAAGCTTAAGTGAATTGCCGTCGGCTACAACGGCGTAGTCATCGTTTGCGGAAGTGAAGTTTTTAATATATTCCTCCGCGTTGAGCCCGCCTTCGACATTTGCAAACACCCCTGGGTCAGCCGTAATCGTATACGGAGTTTTGTTTTGCAAATCTTCGTCGATTGTTATTACACAGCTTTTGGAAAGACCAATATCCGCTGAATTATCGCTATGTATTGTAGGGCTTCCCGAAAGATTAAAGCTGCCGCCTGTGACATTCACGGCATAAACTGTGCTGCTGGATATATCTCCCCCATTGATTATAAGAACTCCTTGCGAGGAAATCCCGGGTTTTAATCCCCCTATTATTTGACCGCCACTTATGGTAAGTGTGCCGCCTGTTGCGTTTATTCCTCCGCCCCCACTCACAACTCCGCCTTTTATATAGCACGACCCGCTGGAGCAGTTTATAACATTTGCGTAATTATTGGTGTTTGTTATTTTTCCGCTCTCAAGAGTGAAGGTGCCACCGCCTAATGTTATTATCGAGTTACCCGAGTTTCCGGAGATTTCCCCATCGCCGCAGTCATAAATCGTCAGAGAGCAGCCATTACCGATCATATAATTTGCTGCAGAAGTTGAGAAATTAACATTATGACCGTTAAGACAGAGCTTTATGTTTTGATAGGGCTTGATAGTCACTATACTGCTAATTATAACATCTTCCGTAAGATAATAGTTCCCCGCCTCAGTCGGCAAGCTGTCGGCGCTGACCCACGGCTGAAACTCTGTTGAGTCGCCTTTATGAATATGTTTAGGCCGTTCAACAAGCTTAAGTGAATTGCCCTCGGCAACAACGGTTAATGAACCATTAGCGGAGGTGAAATATTTAGCATAATCCGCAGCATTGAGCTCGCCGCTAACAGTGGCAAATACGCTGATTGTTATTGAAGGCTTGGCAGAAATGCTGTACGTTTCGCCTTCCGGCGGGTTGAAGAGTTGATTGATTGTTATAGGAGTTATAGAACCTTCCCTTGGACTGAAATAAATATCTGCAAGCTCTCCGTACGTACTGTAGCTGCTAATTATAGGATTTCCCGAAAGTGTAAGATTGCCCGTAGTGATATACACAGCATAATATTCGGAGGCTGATATTTTTCCTCCGTTAATGTTTAAGCTCCCGCCGTCTAAGTAAAGTGCGTAGCCTGGTTCGGCTATAATTTCGCCGTTGTTTATGGCTGCAGTACCGGCTGGCGCAACAATAATTGCACGTCCGTTAGTAGCACTGTAAATTTGACCGCCTTCGAGTGTGAAATTTCCGCTATATACACGTATAGAACAAGTATTCTTATCGGCACATCCGATTTTGCCGAGGTTATCTTTGCAGTCATAAACAGTCAGCGAACCTCCGTCGATTTGTATCATGTAGCCGTAAAAGTTACCGGTAACTGTCCAACCGTTTAGACAGAGGTTGACATTGCCGGAGACTTTCCAAGTATTTGAGAGCGTGACGTCGGTTGTCAGATAATAGCTGCCCGCTGAATCCGGCAGGCTGTCAGTTTCTGCCCATGCTGTCCACTCTATACCATCTTCAACATGATTATGCGGCTCTGCCTCCAAAGACATCATCTGCACCTCCGGCTCGGCAGGGGAGCTGTCCGGCTCCGGCAGCGGCTCGGTGGGCATGGTCTCGCTCTCCTCGGGCGTTGCCTCGGTCGTCAGGGTCTCGACCGGCTCCGGCTCGGGCGCAGTTGTCACCGACGGCTGTTCCTCCGGCGAGGTCGTCACCTCGGGTTCGGGCGTGCCGCATATCTTGCAAACAAAATTGCATGGCGATACACCCTCGACATAGCCGCACTCGGCGGTGTGCTCGGGGTGGTGCGGACATAGCCCGCCGTCGTCGGCAAAAATCACCGGCGGGTAAGCCGTGAAAACGATTGCCAGCGCGCTCGCCAAGCTCAAAATTCTCCTGAAAATGTTTCTAATCATGACAATGCCTCCAATATATGGAAAATAGTAGTTGCAATAAAGTGTACATTTTTGTGGAAAAATTTATATCAAAAAATTTCGGCGAAATAATCAAAAACGCCCCATCAGCACTTGATTTTTTCGGGGATATGTAGTATAATACCTGTGTATAGATTTTCATGATTTAATATGCAAAAACCTACACTTTGTTGTAAAAAAAGTCTGCTGCAAAATGGCAGATGTTTTAATTTTTTCATATTCAAAGGCACAAATCATCTTCTTTTTTGAAATATCCGTTTTGTCGATGAGAACGCTCGGTGAGGGAGAACAGATAGTATCAAGCATAAGTGTTACAATATTGACATAATTATCCTCCTAAGCAAAAATACCGCTCATGCACTGCATTCGGTATCGCTGGGCGCGTGCGCTTCTTCGGATACAAAATTGCCAGACGCAGACGCTGCGGTCACCGAAACCGACAGCTAAGCGACCGCTCCGTTAGGCAACCCGACCGCCGCAGGCGACACAAAAGCTTTCGTCAAGAACGGTCGGGAGGGCATCAAGCTCGATTAACGCAAATATCGTTGTTGATATGGCTCACAATATTTGTAATGAAAATGCCCGCGACGTAAATATCAATATCGGTACCGACCAAGGCGGCAATACGTTTATCAGCGGCTTGACCTCGGCGTCAGAAAGGGCTGGGTAGATTACGGCAACGAGCCTGCTTTCCTCGCAACATATCTGTTCAACTACACGGATAAGCCGTATATGACGACCGACGCGGTTGCGCTTCAGAGGGCGAAGTTCACCCTCACGGGAGTTCCCGGCAACGACGACTCGGGCGCCATGAGTTCATGGTATATCTTTTCCTCGATCGGGTTCTTCCCGAACGCAGGGCAGAATTTGTACTATTTCACAAGCCCCTGCTATGACAAAACCACCATCACCCTCTACGACGGCAAAACATTTACCATTATAGCAAACAATCTTTCTGCGGAAAACAGATATATACAGTCTGTCACCCTCAACGGCGTGAATTACAAGAGCACAATGTTCAGGCATGAGAACATTATCAACGGCGGAGAGCTTGTCTTTGAAATGGGCAGCACGCCTGTGGATTATACAAAGTGAGTGTTGAATGGGTCGGCAATTCTGCAGGTAATACTGCAGTCGTTTCGGAGGACTCGCTTATCAGCGTTCAGAATCCTGACGAGGGTACCGAGCAGATTACTGGTGACAAAGAGATTGTCAGATGATTACAATGCCGCGAGCCGAAATTGTTAAAGGTATTCGTAAATTTCTTTATGAGAGCATGCGAATACCTTTTTCCAATTAGGCGGCGTTGTCGCGCTCTGTCACTCCAGCCCCACGAAAGAGCACTTCCCCCTCTCCTAACCCACATATACCCATCATAAGCAAAACACGACAATTCTTTACACTAAACTGCGCGTATGTATGTCATTTCTTCCAAAAAGAATCAAATTATTCAAAACCACTTGAAAATTTCAAAACGGTAGTGTATAATCTACGCACAGATATTCTGTACAAAAAGCTTTAGTACAGTAAATCAAGATATCCTTCTCCGCAAATTTCGCGGGGGGGGGGTATAATTTTATGCTTTTATAATGCATTTTATATGTATTTACAGCATCGGCAGAATGCCGGAATTTCAAGATGTGCCGGAACGGAGAATTATTGGCAGGCACAGATCTTTTTGAATAATTATGATACCGAGTGAAGGTTATTCTGAAGGAGAGATTGAATTGAAAAAACTATGTGTAAAGACAGTATTTTGCAGGATATTCAAAGCCGTCGGGCCGAGGCGCATAGCGCAGTCGGTTTTGGCGGCATGCCTGTTTATAGGAGCCGCCGTCCTCGCCGCCCAACCCGCCCGGGCGGAGGGAACGGCAGATATTTTGGAGTCGTCGCGCGACAACTACCTTGCCCTTTACAAAGGAACTAAAGTTGGTGGCAATGAAGTAAATGAAACAAACGTCGACAACGGTCTTTTTGATGGCCACATGAGTTTATGGAAGCTCATGGTTAAGGACTCTCCTGATAATACTGGTGCCAAAAGAGAAGCTGACTCCTTCGGCGGCGTTACCAATCAGCTCAGGGTTAAGTTTTATGCCTACGAGGGCGAAATTGCTTTTATCGGAAGTTCTTCATATAAGAACGGCGCTATGATCACTCTGCCCGATGGTACGACCGAAAAATTAAATCTCATGGATAGAGCCGGCCATATAACTTCAAAGAACGGGTATGTCAACGGGCCTAACGGTGTTTACAAAGCAATTACCGATGATGACGGAAAAAGTTTGGGCACCAATGCGTCTGAAAAAACGACAAACGGCTACAATGCATTTACATACGAAATAAATCAGTCCGGCGTATACATAGTTGATTTTTACGCTGATGGTACAAGTGGTAAAGACACTAAAAGGTCATTTGATATTGATGATGCGGATTTGGCAAAAAACGATAATGAATATAATAATCTTTATGCTTTTGATATAACTGTTTGCAAAAAAGCCGGTACAACTGAAGAACCCCAGTATAATGCTGTGAGCGGACGCGTATGGATGGATGCGTTTAGCGGACAAATGAACTCCGGAGATTCGTATGGAATGTACGGTTATCTTTATGCGACAACCCGAGACGGATATATTTGGAGATTAGCGCTCAATGGCATTCAGCCTTATACCGTAGCTCTTTACGCCAACCAGCGCGGCGGCATAGGCAAGGGAACAAACGCCTCGGCGTATCATTCCGTTCATGAACCGCAGACAAATAGTAATAATTTTGGTTTGTATTCTAATCTTGTGGACAAAAACGGCAACGACGACGGCATTATGATCTACGGCCCCGACAACGAGACAACCGACATCGACGCGCCCGACCACATGTTCTTCAACTACCCCGACAAGGATCTCCCCAAGTCGATTGTTGCGGACGTATCAAAAGATCCTTTCTCTGTAACCGACATACAGTTTGACGGCCGCGACCCTACCATTAAGGAGATAGTCGGCGGAGACGGCAGCCTTGACGAAAAAATCGACAACTCGGGCACCGTCGGCGTGGGCGGCTACTTTACCGTCGATACCTCGGGCGCGACCTCGTACCGCGTTATTATCGATATGTCGAATATGTATGCCAGATATTATCACGGTGAAAACGGTAATGAAGTCGGTTATGAAGAACATGAGGCAACCGGCGAAGACCATGATGAGGAGATTTGTCTGAGCGCCAAATGGGAAGATTCCGATAATGGTAAACACATCAATTTTATTTATTATAATACAACAGATAATACATGGTATAATATCTATTCTACTGTTACAAAGGATGTTAACGGTAAAACAGAATATGATATGCACCCAATCAACACATCAGCCCAAACAGTAGAAAAAGTTATCGGCTATGAAAAGCTTGATAAACAAGAGATGCTTGATGCTCTTGGTCTTACAAATGCCAACCCCAATGGAGCAGATATAATCGGAAGCAAGACTGACTTTCAATTCAAGTGCCTTGGTAAAATCATGCTCGGAAACGCTGCGGTTGAGGGCCAGACCGACCGCATTTACTGGAACGGCCGCGATCAGTGGGGCCGCATTCTGCCTGTCGGCCAATATTTTGGCGATACCGGGCGCGGCAAAGTTTATGCCGAGGCAAAGGCGGGCGAGGTTCACTTCCCGATTTCGGACGCGGAATCTATTCCCAACGGCCTTGCCGTTTGGCTTATGAACGCCGATGAAATTGTTGATTCAGTTAAAACTGGAAGCGCATATAATGTAAACTCTGTCATCGGCGAAACGGCTGTGCGCTCAAACCTTTATTACAATAACGAAGATAAGAGCCTTTTGAGGGATTATGCAACTACTTTCAACGGCCAGGCTAATGTCAACATTGCGTGGGTGTGGAATCTTCCGAGCAATATGGCTAATTATGAGGCTGGTCAGGGAACAAATGGACATGGCGGAAATTCATGGTTAAACAAAAAGTGGGTTGACAGCAATGCTGTTTTTGAGAACAAGAGCATTGACGGCATAGCTTCATATTCAGACAGTGCATCGCCTACAAAAGTGGCAGGTAAATTTAAAAATGAAAAAGATTCCGCAGGTAACAGCGCTGAGAAGCAGGGGGATAATACAGGTGTTGGTTCTGATCACGGCATTTTTGACGTCTGGACTCACGTTATATCCCCTAATACGAAAGAGCTCGGCACTCTCACGCTTTACCACTTTGCCAACCGAAAGATCATAACCGGCTTTGTATTTCTTGATACCCCTGAGCCTGGAACCGTGACGGGCAAGTATGACCGCATGACCAACGACCACGAGCTCGAGGGCGCAATAATTGTCGCAGAGTATGGCGATAAATCCAAGAAGAATGATCCGAGCAACGACAAGCTAATATCGGGCCAACGTTGGGTCCACTACGAAGCCAAGACCGACACCGACGGCTACTATTCTATCCCTGTCGATCTTACGGCGTTCGGCACTGATGATCTTAATACAGACGGCACCTACCCCGTTCAAATCTACGTTTACTACAACGAAAACCTCAGCGGCGCCATTACTCATAAGGTCACTACGGTTGATTCAAAAATTAAATCAGACCATTCCACCACGCAGTCGTATTCCGAGTTTATAGGACAGCAAATCCGCAGCGAAAGCGTACCGAGCGTAAGCAAGCAGACAGTTAATGTGCCTAAGTATATCGAAGATGCGCGCGGAACCACGAACGTTTACCTCAAGGAGGTTTACGCCGGGCAGGTGGGCTATATTGCCGAGGCGGTGGATCAGGCCCTGACGATTACCAAAAAATGGGAGCCGTCATACCTGAAAAGCTCGACCCTCGAGGCAAGCTTCACCATTGTCGGCATGAAAGAAGGCGTAAGAACTACTATTGAGGAGTTCTTTAAAAATGAAGGAAAGGAAAATTCCGAGGGTCAAAAAATCGTAACCGTCACCGAGTACGATGAAGCATCTAAGACAGTTAAAGAAGTACAGTATGATCAGGCTGCTTATACAGCAAAATACGGCTGCACCGAGTCTGGCGTTAGAGATGAAACGCCCTCTGGAAAAAATGATTACGTTGCCATTCAGCATGATCCCAATTTCCCGAGCGATACGCAGATAGCTGAGATCAAAAACGCGGTCGATAAGTATAATGCTGCAAATCCCGGAAAACACGTTACCGTTCAGGACGTTCTGATAAACGGCACCGGCGGTATAGTTGGTATAGATATCAACTTTCCCGGGTATAAGAAAACAACAGGAGGCAAGTCAGAATGCGACGTTGTTTATGTTGTCGAGAACGCAACCGTTGAGGAGGCGCGCGGCGGCATATACACAAATAAAATTCTGCCGAAGTATACATATAAGCTAAGCGAGGATAAGAACAAGGTTGAAACCGAGGGCAATATAGTTTACCGTGTTTATGAAAATCCGCTCGGCTCGGGTTCGGCGAGCGCAGACGCCGCAAAAACAAAGTACGGCATAGCGCGCACCGGCAACGAATGGACATACACCAATATACTCAACCTGATTAACTATACCCTCACTCTGTTCCATGACGTCAACAACGACGGCAAGCTGTCATTTACCGATTATGAGTCTGCCGACGAATCAAGTGGCAACGGCATGTACGGCCCCGAGGACACATTGACGGAAGATACGGCAATACCGAACGCAACCGTAAGAATAGTTAAAATGCAGCCCGGCGGTAATGACGAAATTACAGAAGGTTTCTATCATACTTTAAGCGACGAAACGCTTAACGAACGTATGGCCGATTCCAGTCTTGTTGGAGACTATAATACAGAGTATCCGGGAGTTAATCCAAAAGACACAGAGGGCAACTTTACGGAAGAGTATAAAAAATGGGCAAATCTGAAAATAGATCAACGTCCTACCGAAGACGGCATTCAAGAGTTAATTAAGCCCGAAGATAGATTTACGACCGACGAACACGGCCAGGTAACCTTTGATGGACTGTCCACCGGCACATATCAGGTTCATGTCATCTACCCGACAAGCGATAATTACAATATCGTCACCGTCGACGGCACGGCAAACAGTTATATCGAAGTCGTGCAAAACGACCTCGACAATCACGAGTATATCCAGGCCGTCACAATAGGCGCCGACAGCAACTATTACTCGTACGTCGGCCTCGGCTTTAAGGCAACTATGCCTCTCAGCGAAATACTTCAAGTATATAAGAATCTAACTGTAGCGGGCAGGCCGGGAGGCGTTACTGCCGATGTTGCTCTTAACGATCCGTTCACCGCGCATGTAGAGGTTAAATATACGGGAACAGATCCAGCAGTAGTACCTGACCCCTCCATAGAGGACAAAAACGCCCTTCCAACGGCTGAGAACAAAAACCCGGACATGACCGTAAACGTTACAACCCCCGCCGAAGACACGATGTTCCCCGAAAACAAGAACATAACTTTCAACGCCGCGGGCAAGTATACAATAACGGTTACGGAAACGGTCAAGGCCGAAGATGAACGCGGCTATATTGTGTATGATAAGGTTGCCAAAACATTTGATGTTGAAGTTGCAAATGAAGAAGTCGATGGCGTACGCAAAATCACAGTAAAATCAGACGACAGCACCGACCTCAGAGAAAGTGGCAAACAGAAGAAAATCACCATCAATAACACCCTGAACACCGGCTATGTAACCGTCAAAAAAGAGGTTGTTGGAAGCAGCGCCAACCCCAACGATGAGTTTACATTTACCCTCGGTGTTGCCGATGCCTCCGGCATGAAATCCTTCCATATATTAAAAGGTGGGGCTTCGGCTTCAGAGGAAATAAGTCACAACGGAACGTTTAAGCTCAAAAACGTAGAGAGCGCAATAATCTACGACATACCCGTGGGCGCAACCGTCACCGTCATGGAGACAAATAATTCTGCGTATACATCGAAAATTACCAGCGGTGCAGTAAGTGATCCAAACCCTGCCTCATTTAAGGTGGAAAGCGCCGGCGCTAATAAAACGATCACCTTTACCAACACGCACAATGAGGCCGATCTTGCGATAACGCAGAAAGTTACCAAGGACAACCCGACAGTTAGCGATGAACAGTTTACCTATGAAATTGCAATAACCGGGATGACTTATGAATGTGAGCTTGCGTATGAGATCAACGGAGTTGAGCAGTCACCAAAGCTCAAATTTACAAAAGACGACAAAGCCACGCTCACCCTTAAAGACGGCGAAACTGCGACCATAAAAGGTCTGCCTTTGGGCTGCACGTATACCGTCACTCAGACGAGCGCGCCGACGCTTTATAAAGTCACTGAAATAGAGGGCGACAGTGGGGCAAAGCCTGATATTGCATCGGGAACCATTACCGATACGCTTCAAGCAGCGGACACGTCAGGCAAGGTCGAAACCGTGACATTTACCGACGATTTCCAGACCGGCGACCTTGCAATCAAAAAGACGGTTTACGGCAGCACGGCGGCGGCGGACTTTACCTTCAACCTGACGCTTACTGCTCCCGCAGATATTACCCTTGCCGACTCATACACTACCTCCGAAAGCGGCGTGACCCTAACACATGGCACCGACAACGAATACTCCCTGACGGTAAACGTTCCGGCAGGAACTGTGCCTGATGTGGCCGTATCAAAGACCATCACAATTCAAGACCTTCCGGTCGGAACAACGGTCAATATTGCTGAGGTCCAAACGACGGGGTATGTCCTGACGAAGACGGACAACATCAGCGACATCGAAATCGCGGACGACACAGCGACGGCGAAATTTGTAAACAACGCGGCGCCTAAAGTGACGGTTAATGTAATTAAAAACTTCGACACCGCGCTCCTTACCGACAACACGAAAACGTTCGATTTTAATTTTGAAGTAAGTGATCCCGTCATAACCGGCACAGGCTCCGCGGGAACTACGGCTGCAAGTGCCAAAGATGTTTCCCTTGCCGGCACCATGGGCTTCTCCGGCCTGACAAAGACCGCCAACACCGGCAGCGTTGAGCTTACAGGCACATACGGCGACCTCGATTATATTGAGCTGTTTAACAATGCGGCCGGCTCGGTGACTTACACTTACACCATTAAGGAGACGGACGGAAAAATCGGCGGCGTGGTTTATGACAGTGAAGAGCACAAGGTCGGAGTCACGATTACAATGGACGCAAACGGCAAACTCACGGCCACGACTACGCCCGCAAGCGTGACCCTCAAAAACACCTACACGCCCACAGTAACAAAGTTTACGATCAATGTCAGCAAGAGGATTGACTATACCTCCCTGCCTCAAAAAGCTAACACGTTTAGCTTTAAGATTGAGGGCGACGCTCCCATGCCCGCCACCACCACGACGAGCGTTACGGTAGCGGCAAAAGCCGACCACAGCACCGACTCAGGCGCGTTCGGGGCGATAACCTTTAACCACGCCGGCACTTACACCTACACCCTGACCGAGACCGGAATTGGGGATATGCCCGGGTTCAGCTGTGATAAAAATTCTCACACCGTCACTGTCACGGTTGAGGACAAAAACGGCGTTCTCTCGGTGTCGAAATATTCTGTAGATGGCGTAGACTCCGCCACGCCCGCGGCCGGCGAGACCCTCAGCAAGGGCACCGTTGAGTTTGTGAACAAATATGACCCCGCCGACGCAAAGCTCACCCTCTATCTCAGCAAGGAACTGACCGGCAGCGCTCTGCCCGAAGATCACACCTATACGTTTGAATTTACGCTTGGTAAGCCCTCCGTAACCGGCGCATCAGGCGGCAAAGATGTTGAGATTACTGCGACCTCGGAATCCGACAAAACCCTTTCCGGCAGCTTCGGAGAATTGACCTTTACTAAGGTGGGAACATATACCTACACCATTTCCGAGAGCATCACCGACAGCGACCCTGCCGACGGCGTTACCAAATACGGCTTCAAGTCAACGCCCGACAAGGCAACGAATCTTGTTATAAAGATCAAGGATACCGGCGGCAAGCTGGAGATCGAAAGCGTAACCTTTGGGGAAGATTCGCTCGACTTCACGGGCAACACCGCGACAGTAAATTACACTAACGAATACAGCTACACGTCTGTCGATTTTACTTTCGGCGTTTCAAAGACCGTCACCGGCAACGACCTTGTAGAAGGCCATGATTACGAGTTTGACTTCAAGCTTGATACAACCGCAACCGCCGGCGTGACAATGCCCACCAAAACTGAGCTCACCCTCACAAAGGGTAAAAGCGGCGATAAACTCTCCGGCAACTTTGACGACATAACCTTCACCGAGCCGGGAGAGTACACCTTCACCGTATCCGAGACATCGACCAAGGACGGCGGCACAGAGGTAGAAACGTTCCGCAAATCGCCCGATAAGTACACCGTGACGATCACCGTCAAGGACCTGGGCGGCAAGCTTGCTATTGATAAATACTCATATGGCGAGGTCACTGTAAACAGTTCCGCCGCCGCCACCCTCAGCTTCATCAACACCTATGACCCCGAGGACGCGACCCTCGATATAAATGTCGTCAAGAAGATCAGCGCGACCAGCGACGCTCTGACGTCGGACTATAACTTTGGCTTTAAGCTTACAGCCGGAGGAACAGACAATTATCCCGTAATAACACGCGACACCGCGACCGCGACCGTGCCTGCTGGTGCGAAAGAATCCGCAGCGGTTTCGTTTAGTAGACTTACTTTCACCGCGGCCGGAGAATATCGGTTCACCGTCACCGAGACGAGCCACGAGGGTATGTTCACCGGTGCCGCGCCTCAGACCATCACCGTGACGGTCAAGGATATGGGCGGGCAGCTCGCCGTGACCGAAATTTCCGGCGGAACGAAAACGGGAACGGACAAAAACGCCGCCGTCACCCTCACGTTTGAAAACGGCTACACACCCAAGCCGGCAACGCTGAAAGTTAATGTAGATAACGTTGTCGTGCTTGCCGATCCCCATGCGCCGCTTGCCGAGGGGCATAAGTACGAGTTTGAGTTTACGCTTTCGGAAGCTTCGGACGATAGTAAGTCGGCAACTCTTCCTGCTAAACTCAAACAAATCACCGATCCAATTAAACAGGACTTCACCGGCATAGGAGGGGATTATAAGGAGAATGCCGCCGATCGCACGCAGCATTTGTCATTCGACAGCATCACCTTTGACCATGCGGGAACCTACAACTTCACCGTCACCGAGGACGACATTCTTACGATCACCGGCAGCACGTCTGCTGAGGCGCCCAAGGGCGCGTTCGACACCCAGCCCGGCTCAATAACCATCACCGTTGTGGTTGAAGATGATAATGGCCAGCTGACGGTCACGAGCATTACCGGCGGAGAAAAGTCGGAAAAGCCGAACACGTCCACCGCCGAGACCACGCTTAGCTTCACAAACACCTACCACGCCGATCCGTCGCACTTTATCTTCGCGATACAAAAGACCCTTGTCGGCACCCTGCCCGAAGGCCATTATGAGTTTAAGTTTGATGTTGCGCTCGCAGACTCGACTCACGATCACGAAGTGAAGTTCTACAATGATAAAAAAAGCGATACTATCTTGGGAAGCGCCTTCAAGACAGCAGGAACAGATACGGTCACAAAGTATATAGGCGTCGACTTTTCCGAACCTGGCGAGTATAAGTTCACGGTCACCGAGACCATAACAGATGACGGTGTCGACGCTTCATCGGCGTTCAAATCAGATGATGTAAGAAGCCACACCGTGACCGTCAATGTTGTTGACGACATCGGCAAGATGCGCGTTGAAAGCTATAAGATCGATGATGGAGACCTCATTACAAATCTTAAGGGGCAAGGCACAGATAAGGATTACTTCGTCGGTACCGTAGGCTTCACGAATAACTATGATCCCAAGCCGGCAACGCTGACCCTCAACATTGAAAAGCAGATGTCCGTGGACAGCAACGCCCTGCCGAATACATATAGTTTCGGATTTGAGATCGTTCCCGAGAAGACCGACGGCGTTACCGTAGGCACGCCCAAACCCACCGTGACACTTAACGAGGGCGAGACAACAAACACCGCAACGTCCGAGCTTACATTCACCAAGGCGGGAACATATGCCTTCACCGTCAGCGAGAACAACGTTACCGTGTCGGGCTTCAAGGATCCTCCCGCGGCGCAGAAGGTAACGGTAGTTGTCGGCGATAAGGGCGGCGAGCTGTATATTGCGCATATTGGCGAGGTTGACGAGACCTACAAGCCTACCGAGCCCGACCCTGCAATCACCGAAAAAACCGTAACGTTTGTCAATACCTACGACCCCGACGAAGCGAAGCTCACCCTCAATCTCAGCAAGACCCTGACCGGCAGCGCTCTGCCCAAAGATCACACCTATACGTTTGCGTTTGATATCAAGGCGCCCTCCGTAACCGGCGCAACGGGCGGCGAAGATGTCACGTTTGCAGAGGTAAAGACCGGAGCAGGCCCCCTTTCCGGCAGCTTCGGAGAATTGACCTTTACTAAGGTGGGAACATATACCTACACCATTTCCGAGAGAATCACCGACAGCAAACCTGCCGACGGCGTTACCAACTCCGGCTTCACCGCAACGCCCGACAAGGCAACGAATCTTGTTATAAAGATTAAAGATACCGGCGGCAAGCTGGAGATCGAAAGCGTAACCTTTGATGGCAAACCGCTCACAGTTTCGGACAACACCGCAACAGTAAATTACACTAACAAATACAGCTACACGTCTGTCGATTTTACTTTCGGCGTTTCAAAGACCGTAGACGGCAACGAGCTTGTAGATGGCCACAATTACGAGTTTGACTTCAAGCTTGAAAATACATCTGTAAAAACTGACGGTGTGACAATGCCCACCAAAACTGAGCTCACCTTCACCACGGACGGAACGGTCAAAGACTTTGATGACAGTTTCGGTGCTATTACCTTCACCGAGCCGGGAAAGTACACCTTCACCGTGTCCGAGACATCGACCAAGGACGGTGGCACGGAGGTAGCAACGTTCCACAAATCGCCCGATAAGTACACAGTGACGATCACCGTCAAGGACATTGGCGGCAAGCTGATAATTAACGGATACTCAGACGGAGACGACGACGAATACAACTCCGAAAGCAACACCGACACCCTCGGCTTCACCAACACCTACGACCCCGCTGACGCGGAGCTTGACCTGAGTGTGCTTAAGAAAGTCACCGGCAACGAGCTTCTGAGCGACACGACCTACAGCTTCAGCTTCAATGTTGAGGCTACGGGCGACCATGCCGACAAGGTTACGATCACCAACGGTGAGATTACGCTCAGCGCCAATGCGGAAGCCCTCAAAGCCGGCGCAAAGGCAGAATTTAAGACGATCACATTCAGCGAGAGCGGATATTACACCCTCACTGTGACCGAGGACGATGTTCCCGCAGGATTTGCTGAGAACACCACCAAGTACGTTTTGAGCGTTCATGTTGAGGATATCGGCGGCGAGCTTGAGGTTAAATCCTGCACGCTTGACGGCGATGAAATATTCAGCTCCGGCGCGGCGGAGGTTGAAATTGTCAACACCTACAACCCCGCTGACGCGGAGTTTAAGATCACCGTAAATAAGACGGTTGACGGCAACACGGTTCTTGATGAGGACAACGAATATAACTTCGAGTTCTCCCTCAGCAGGATCAAGAACGGCGGCGGAACGGCTCCCTCTGCGGACGCGCAGACAATCGCAGGAATAGACAACTCCAATAAGGACAGCATACCCCCGCTGACATTCGATCTTACGTTCACCGAGGCGGGAACATATACCTACAACCTTGCCGAGACGGTCACAGACCTTTACAAAACTCCCTGCAACTGCGGTTTTACTATCCCCGCGCTCCCCGCGATAACTGTTGAAGTTGCCGATAACGGCGAAGGCAAGCTTGTGATTTCCGGCTACAAAGTAGGATCGACCGAAAAGACCGGAACCGAAGCTGTGGTCGATGTAGAAAACTTCTACAACCCCGAAGATGTTAAAGGCTTTGAGGTATTTATTGATAAAACCGTCACCGGCGACGTACTGCCTGAGAACTATGCGATGTTCGACTTCACCCTCACGCCCGACAGCGCCAACCCCACAGGCGCAACCGTAACGGGCGAAACCGCCGAGGTTACTTATAATGATCTCGGCGAGAGGGCCGAGGGCAAATATGCCCTTAAGGACGGCCCGAAGAGCATCTCGAAGATAGACTTTACCGCCGCGGGAACATATAAGTTTACCGTCACTGAAAGTATCAGTTACGGCGGATTTAAGGCGGTATACGATAGCTTCACCTTGACCGTAACCGTCATTGACGACAAGGGCGTTTTAAAGGTCAATGGTTGCACCGTTTCGCCCGACGCAGACGCGACTATCACCGAAAATAAGGCCGTGATACCGTTTGTAAACGATTACGACGCAGGAAGCACCGCCCTGAACGTCAGCGTAAATAAGACCCTCACCGGCAACGATCTGCCCGAGGGGCACGATTACACGTTCACATTCACGCTCTATGAGGACGGCGAAAAGCTTCTTGAAAAATCGGTGAATGCCGATGAGTTCACTTACGGTACCGCCAAGGAGATCTCCCTCGGTTCAATAACCTACGAGGCGGCAGGGGAGCACATCTACACCGTTTCCGAGACTGTTTCGGAAGAAGTAGACGGCAAGCCGGTTGAAGATGTAAACTCTAACAACCACGGCTTCCACGAGACAAACAGCTATACCCTCAATGTCAAAGTCGTCGACGAGGTAAGCGGAACCGGAACCGATCACGGACTTAAAGTGAGCTGCACCGGCGCGACCGATTATGACGAAACAACAAAGAGTGCAAAGCTTGATTTTGTGAACGCCTACGCTCCCGATAAGGTAGGATTCACCCTCGGAGTTCATAAGACCGTCACCGGCAACGCCCTGCCCGACGGCCACGAGTACGACTTCACATTCGCGCTTTCGGGCGATCACATCGACGAAAAGACCGTAGCGGCCGTCACCGAAAGCAACAAGGCCGAAATAGGCGATATCACATTCGATCTGCCCGAGTTTACTAAGGCGGGAGACTATAACTACACCGTCACCGAGACAGTTGCCGAGAGGTTCAACGGCAGCGCCGTTGCGACCGACAGCGGATTTATCGCAGTCTCACCCGTAAATGTAACGGTAAGCGTTATAGACGACGGCGGCAAGCTCAGAATAGCCGACTGCAAAGTTGACGGCGCATCGACCGGCGCGACCGAGAAATATCTGATAGATATAACCAACAGGTATATCCCCGAGAGCGTAAGCGTCGACGACCCGAAGACCGTCGGCGGCGCCGACAACAACGTTGTCAGCATACCGAAGACCTTGAAAACCGAACGCGGAACGCCTGTTGACTTCCCGGAGGCGTTCAGCTTTAACGCCGAGGTAATGGAGATAGTAGGCGCGGCCGAAAAAGCCCCCGAGCCGGGCACGGCGGGCTGGGGCGACGGATTCAGCGCGTCAACGGTACTTAAGACCACCGGCGGCAGCGGCGGAATAGGCGAAGTATCGGTAAGCGGCCTGAAATTTGCAAAGGCAGGCGTGTATAAGGTAACGGTTTCCGAGGACGCCGCGCCGTATGAAAATGAATACGGAAGCATAGTTAAGGACGCCAAGACCGTGGAGATAGTTTACACCGTTACCGACGACGGCGGCAAGCTGAGGATATCTGATGTAAGCTACACCCCGACCGAGTTTGAGAACACATTTATCCCGAACGCAAAGACGGTAGAGATGACCTTTGACAAGCGGCTTATAAACACCATGACCGGCGGCGACAGGCTTGCGCTTACCGAGGGCATAAACGACGAGCTTTACAACAAGTTCACGACCCTCTACGACGGCAGGTTCAGCTTCACCATGACCCATGACGATTACGACTCTGCAGACATCGAGACCGACGTTGCGGATTCCGAAGCCGTTTCGGGCTCGGACGGCAGCATAACCGCGGTCAACAAGATGAACAAAGTCCGCCTCGGCAACGTTATTATCAAGCGTGAGGGAAGCTACACCTTTACGGTCAGCGAAAATCAGCCGACCGAGTCAGAGAGGGTAGAGCGGGTAGGCTACGGACGCCGCGCGGTTACCGTAACGTTCAACGTCACCGTTGACCCGAAGACCGGCGAGCTTAAGGTAGATACCGAATACATGTACGGCGAGCAGAGCGCCGCCGATAAGCCCGCGTTTGTGAACACCTACGGACCTATACCCTGCACTCTGACCGTTACCACCGAAGTCACGACCGACCCCGAAGGGCTTGAATTTGACCGCACCAAGGCGTTCGAGTACGAAATAAAGGTCTGGGGCGATCACATCTCGCCGGACGCCGAGCGCAACGAAGACGGCAAGCGCACCGCAACGTTCAGGATATTCTACGAAAAGCCGCTGTTTGAGATCGCTGCGCTGTATGATGATGACGAGGAAGAGGACATCAGCGTACCCGTAGAGTTTGTCGAAACATCCGAAGGCTCGGGCGTATACGCGTTTACGTTGGCGGGATACGGCGACAACAGCTTTACCATCGAGGATATACCCTACGGCAGGGTCTACTATTCGGTAGAGCAAAAGCTCGGAGCCCAAGACGCCGCGCTCGGCTACTCATTCGTAAGCGTTGGCGAGCTTTACACCTATAAGGATACCGCCGAGACGGTATCCAAAACCGAGGATATGACCGACGAAAAGACCGTAAACACGCAGCTTGAGACCGGCGAGTTTGTAGGCGAATTTGACGGCACGGTCATAACCTATAAGAACCTTTATACCGTTAAAGCAGATACCGAGACCCTCCCCGAGATAGAAAAGAAGATGTCGGGCGAGAGGGGCCTTATCGAGGGCGAGGAGTACAGCTTTACTGTAAGCCTTGACGCGCCCGAGGGCGGAGCAGTACTCGGCGAGGGCGAGCGCACCGTTACGGCGACAGCCGCGGCCGACTCTGCCGGAGAAGTTACCGCCAAGGCGAATATCGGCGGGATCACATTCACCAAGCCCGGAGTTTACACCGTTACCGTAAAGGAAGTTATCCCTGCGGGCGGCGAACTTGACGGCGTTAAATATGACGAAACGGTATACACGGTCGTTTACACCGTTACCGATACCGACCCCGCCACGGGTGCAAAGGACGGCAAGCTCCGCGCGGATATGGCGATATACGCAGACGGAGACGAGGCGGAAGAAATAGTATTCACCAACACCTATTCCGCCGCAGACACAGGCGAGGTAACGTTTGACATCTCTAAGCTCGTTATCCCCGACGACCCGAACGCCCTGCCTCACGACGAGGAATACAGGTTCGGCGTAACCGATGAAAACGGCCTCGGAAAGGATACCGAAGCCTCGGTAACCATTTATTCCGATGATTACGACAGCGCCGAGGGCAATATTGCAGGCAAAACAACGGTAAGCCTCGGAACGTTCGGCGACAAGGGAACTTATACCTTTAAGGTCTCGGAGATATCCTCCGACACCCTCGGAATGATCTACGACAAAACTGTGCATACCGTAACGGTAGAAGTCACCGACAACCTTAAGGGCGGGCTTGAATATGAAGTATACGTCGACGGCGTTTCGGGCGGCGAAGTTCAATTCATCAACCGCTACCTGACCGGCGGCATAACCGTCACAAACACCCTCACCGGCACCGGAATAGACGTAACTCTGCCGTTTGAGTATAAAGTTACCGTTACCGGCTCGGACGGCCTGCCGGCGAGCTACAACTACACCGTAGGACCTAAGGGCGGCGCGTCGCTGTTTACGGTCGGCGGAGCTGCAAGCCCGCGCGAGATATCCGGAAAGATAACGAGCGGCGGAACGATAGAGCTTACCCACGGCGAAAAGTTCACCGTCACCGGCATACCCGAGGGCGCGCTCGTAACGGTCGAGCAGCTGCCGGCGGACGGGTACGATACATCTGTAAACGGCGAGGAGAGATACACGTTCTCGTCGACGGTAAGCAGCGCCGCAGAGCTTAAGGCCGATTACCTCAACAGGCACTATGACGAGTACGGCAGGTTCACCGACTTTGTCACCAAGACCCAGAACTATCCGGGCGAGGGCGAAAGCGTAAGGACCGGCGACACCCTGAGCTACACCATAAATTGGCGCAACCCGAAGCTTAAGGACGCCAAGGTCGTTATAACCGACACCCTCTCGGAGGGCGTAGAGCTTATAGAAGCCACGGACGGCTACGAATACGATCCCGACACCCGCACCGTGACATGGACTATAGAAGCGCGCGGGCTTGAAGCGGGCGAGGTCGAGCTTACCGTAAAGGTAAATGAGACCGCCGCCGAACTCGGCAGCGTAAGCAACACTTCTCACGCTGAGGTTTATGTCGATTCCGAGCCTGGCGAACCTTCCGGGGAGCCCTCCGCCGAGGACGATTCAAATGAAGTTATCAACCCCGTCGCAACGGTAGAGCTTGAAAAGCGCGAATCTATAGACGGCACCGACATGGTCGAATCCTTAAGCGTAAGGGCAGGGGATATGATCACCTACTACCTCACCGCCGAGATATCCGGCGCGGGAGTAAAGAATCTCACAATAGCCGACATTATCCCCGACGGACTTGAATATATAGGGTCCTCTGACGGCAACGCGGTATACGACCCCGCAAGCGGCACCGTCACATGGACGTTTACGGATCCCGACGGCGAGCCGACAGTAACCGAGCCGGGAAGGGTAACGGTAAGCTACCAAGTAAGGGTTCCCGAGGTATCTACTGCCTCCGGCTGGAGTTCCTGCGGATACGTTTACGAGGGCAAAGATGAAGTCGTATCGACCCCGAGCGACGGCTACCCGTGGATATCTTCAAACTACGTCGAGGCCCTGCCGATGGCGAACCTCACGGTTAAAAAGACCGTTCATTCGGACGACGGCAGCGCCCCTGCGGGCATCAAGTTCAGATTCACGGTAGATATAACCGATGAATACGGTCTGCCCGTATCGGGTATAATCTACGAGACAAACGGCGTAAGAGGCGCTGTCTCTGACGGCAGACTTATGATAAATCTCGGCGACGGCGAATCGGTCACTCTTTGCGATATCCCCGCAGGGTCCGCCTACACTATCTCCGAGGAGCCGGTCACAAACTTCACGCCCGACCCCGAAAACATCTACAGCGGGCTTCTTAAGAACATCGACGCCGCGGCCGAGATAGTAAACAACTACTCGTTTGTGGCCGAGAAGTTCGGCGATATAACCGTTACAAAGGCTGTCGCCGGAACCGACGAAGATATGCTGCGCGAGTTCGGGTTCACCCTCGCCCTTGCGGATACGTCTGTAAACGGCGTCTACGGCGATCTTGAATTTATCGCCGGCGAGGCGAGATTCAGCCTTTCAAACGGCGAAGTCGCGACGGCTGTCGGGCTTCCCGCAGACGTAGGCTACACCGTTTATGAAAACGCCGAGGATTCGGAGGGCTTTAAGACCACCGATTCCGGCAACACCGTGGGCACGGTGCCTGCCGACGGCGCGGTAACGGTAATGTTCTTTAACGAAAGAGAAGCCGGAGCCGTAGGCGGTCTGACCGTTAAAAATACCGTAATAGGCGGCTCAAAGGCGTTCAGCTACACCGTTCAGGTTTACGGCGAGGAGCCTGTTTCGGGCGTTTACGGAGATATGATATTCGACGCATCGGGGCTTGCGGCGTTTACCCTTGCCCCCGGCGAGAGCATTACCGCAGTCGGGCTTCCGGCTGGCGCAAGCTATACGGTTATTGAAACCGACGCCGACGCCGAGGGCTACGTCACCGAATTTACCGACGACTGCTCGGGAGTTATACCGGCTATAGCCAACGCGAACGTCGAGTTCATAAATACAAGGCGCACCGGCAGCCTCACCGTCAAAAATACGGTAATAGGCGGCGCGGATGAGTTCAGCTACGTTGTCACCGTTATAGGTGGGATCGAGCCGGGAATTTACGGAGATATTTACTTTGATGCCGATGGCACGGCGACCTTCACGCTGTTCAACGGCGAGAGCGTCACCATGGCGGGGCTTCCCGCAGGGGCGGCGTATGAAGTTGTCGAGATAGAGGCCGATCAGCGCGGATATGTTACGGCATCGAGCGGCGCGCAGGGCATCATACCCGAAAGCATGAGCGCGAACGCGTCGTTTGTGAATACGCTTACTGTGCCCGGCAGCCTGACCGTATCCAAGACGGTAATAGGCGGCAGCGGCAGCGAGAGCTTCGGGTTTACCCTTTCGCTTGCCGATCCGGCGGGAGAACCTCTTGAGGGCGTATTCGGAGAGATCACGACCGGGCCCGACGGCATAGCGCAGTTTGAGCTTTCCGACGGCGAGAGCATAACCGTTCCTCTGCCCGAGGGCACCGCATACAGCGTTTATGAGGACGTTATTTCCGCCTCGGGATATATCTCCGAGGTAAGCGGCGCAGCGGCGGGAATGATCACCGCGGACGGCGCAAACGTTGCGTTTACAAACACCCTTCGCACCGGCAGCCTTACCGTCACCGACTTTATCGGCGGAAACGCGGCCGACCCGTCAAGGACCTTCACGTTTACCGTGACCGCGCCGGTAACAGGCCGCTACGGAGACATGGTATTTGACGGCACCGGCACGGCGGTATTCACCCTCGGCCACGGGCGTTCCGCGACCGCTGAGGGCCTGCCCGCAGGCATTAGCTACACCGTTACGGAGACCGATGCGAACACAGACGGCTATCTGACCGAATGCAACGGCATTGAATACGCGGCGCCGGTATCGGGAGTAATAGCCGAAGGCAGCGTAACGGAGGTAAAATTCAGAAACATTAAGCAGATAGACGACTCCGACACTGTAGGTTCGCTGACCGTTGTGAACAACATCATAGGCACGGTGACCGATGAAGAATTTGAGTTTACCGTTGCGGTGGAAGACCCGAGCGGGCTTGTTATGGCGGCGCTTTTGGAGGAAAATTATCCTGTAGCGGCGATCAACAACGGCGGAATAAGCAGCATAGCTACAGCGCCGAACGGAGACGCGCTGATAACGTTCAGCCTTAAACACGGCGAATCAAAGAGGATAAACGGTCTTCCCGCAGGGGCAAGGTATACCGTCACCGAGACCGGCAGCCTTTACTACCTTGTGTCCTCGGTCAATGATATCGGAACCGTGCCGAGCGGAGCGAATCAGACGGCGGTATTCACCAACAGGTGGAACGCGGGCGATCTGAGCGTTTCGGTAACGGTTGAGGACGACAGCGGAATGATACGCACCGACGACCGCGCCGAGTTCACCTACAAAGTGACGCTTGAAGGCGTGGGAAGCGGATTTAAGTATCCCTCACACATCACCGAAAAATACGCCGGGGCCGAGGCGAGCGGCGATCAGCTTATGGTATTTGATGAAACCGGCGTCGCGTTCATCACCCTTAAGGGCGGCGAAACGGCCATAGCGCCCGATCTTCCCGCAGGGTTAAGCTATAAGACGGAGCTTGTTTCACAGTCCGACGATCTGCATTACAACAAATCGGAAAGCGGAACCGAGGGGGCTGTGACCGCCGGCGAGACCGTCGAGGCTGAGTATGTTTACTACATCAGGACCGGCAGCCTGACCCTCACAAAGAAGCTTCTTGACAATAACGATCAGGTTACGGGAAGCAGGTTCGGCTTCGAGTTTACGCTGAGGCTCTACGGCGCCGACGGCCTGCCGCTTACCGGCGCGTACGTCTATGACGGAGCGTACAGCGGGACCGTCGCGGATAACGGCGTGATCAAACTGCGCGGCGGCGAGAGCGTAACCGTTTACGGCCTGCCCGAGGGCGCCGAGTACAGCATCACCGAAAAGCCCGTACACAGCTACCCGATGATATCTGAGGTGAATGCAAACGGCGTTATAACCGCCGGGGAGAACATTGAGGCGGTCATCACGAATAAGCTGTTTGTGTTCCCCGAAAAGCCTAAGCCGGAAGGCTCGGGCGGCGGCACCGAACCCGAGGAGCCGGACGACGAGCCGGAGGACCCCGGCGAGGTCGAGATCGAGCGGCCCACCGAGGGGCGCACAGCCGAGGAAGACCTTGACGGCGGGGAGGCGGCGGAGAGTGTGTATGCAAAACCCGCGGCAAGGAAAAAAGAATAAAAAATGGCGGAGCCCGACAAACGGGTTCCGCTTTTTTAGGGGGAAAATTTATAACGCTCTATTCAGGGCGTGTGGAACAGAGCGAGGCTGCGCCAGTTTGGTGGGTTTGCAAGAGAATGCTATTTAAAGATGTGTAAATTCCTCATAAAAAGCCCACCCTCGTGCCTCCCAACTGATGGAAAGGTATTCGCTTCGCTCATGCTATCTTAAATGATCCGGTAGATTGTGCGCCATGGATAATAAAGCAATTCAAAGTGTCGCTGACACGCTGAAAAAAGGTACTCGCAAATTTCCTTGCGGAAATTTTCTCATGCTATTTGAATCACCCTACTCCCCAACCCTCTCCCCTCGAGGGAAGGGGTGCTTCGAAGCCGAGACTTTCTGCATAGGTCAGTAGGGGGAGGGGTGAGTCGGCGCGGGCGGCGCTGTACAGAAGTCAGAAATCAGATATCAGAAAACAGAATCGCTCTTTTGGAAGCTTGCGATACAGCCCACAGCCGCCCGCGCCTACCTTGTTAAATGTATTCGCTTGCCCTCATATTGCCACGCCTTCAAGGCTTCTTCAACTAACAACTAACAACTACTCTCTAACTACTATCCGCTCATGCTATTTAAATCACCTCTCCCCCTGCCCCTCCCCTCGAGGGGAGGGGGTTCTGCTATG
>CANRHA010000001.1 GCA_947630315.1 uncultured Clostridia bacterium | reverse complement strand
GCTGAGTGAATCATCGCGTCCGGAAAACTATCGAGAGAAATACAAACTACGTGATGCCTCGTCAATAAAGTATCCTTACTATCTATAGGTGTATTCAAGAAGCTATCAAAATCCACAATAATCCACGTATGGCCGTTTGGAGCAACCCAGTAGTCGCCTATGAACAAATCATCAAATGACCCATTAGCTACCGCCTCTTTTTGCTTTGTTGTATATACATTACCTAAATTCTTTCCTCTGTAAGTCATCCTTCTAACAGGCAAAGGCATAGTCGTTGAGGATGAATTTGTTAGAACTTTATTCAGTTGTTTTGATAATTCAAGAGCTGTTATAGCCCTTGTGCCTTCTGTGTCCGAGTCTAATAAGATTAGGTCCGAAGGTTTTAAATCAGAGATTCTTTTATAATCAGTTATTCTCATAAAAATATCACCTTTTATCTTTTTAAACAGCGATAAAAATACAGAGACATATCTATAAATTGATTTTTTTTATTGTTCCTGTAATGGTACCTGTATATAATCTTTTATAGGATTGAATAATAATTTTTATTTGTTCATTCACATTCACAAATTGCCCCCAAGCTGAAGTGATTTCGGCTTTGGCGTCTACACCGTCAATAGTGAAATATTTATTATTTAACGTCAACGACTCGCTTTCAGTTCTAAGATATTCTATATGATTACCTTCCTTACAGGTTACCTTCAATTCTATAAGTATGAACATTTTTTCAGAACTAGTGTTTTTAAAAAGCACATCACTACTTAATCCTGTAAATTTAGTAGATATATCAACGCTTTGAAGTAACATTAATGACGAACCTTGTATTTTTCCAATATTCTCTGCCATAGTTGCAAAGTCTGCTGTTGTAGCCGTTGAAACTCCTTTTTTAGTAATGGCATTGGCTACTAATGTCTTGCCATTACTTACAGAGTTTTTTAGTGAGTTTATCTCGGTTGCGGCTTGTCCGCCAAATGTGGCGTGAGTTCCTCCCGGGTCGTCAGTTCCAGTGGCGTTTCCTTTGTACGTTATTGTAACTCCGTTCATAAACTGTGGCTTGTGCAGCCTTACAATATTTATATGGTCTGATGATTCAGACCTATAAGCATACAAATCCCAAATTCCGCTTCCAGTTTTGACTAAACGCGCATTATAGTCAGTTCCTTCATATACAAATGTTCCGAGTTCTGGGTCAGTGCTTTTTACGTTGGCATAAACAATATAGAGTGTGCAAGTCGTCTGTGCAGCTCGTCTTGCAAGCTCTATGACTATTGGCATATTCATATAAATATCTTTAATAGTTATTGTAAGCAATCTTACATATCCGTTCTGACGTGCGCCGTTTTCCTGCCAAACTGTCGAGCCGTATCTTGCAACAAAATTTACACTTGATACTAACCCTTGCCCAGAGACTTCAAGTCTTGCTGAATTGTCATTTGTTTCTCCACTAGTATAATGAAAATCCAAATATCGGCCTACTTCCATAACACCGTTAGAATCTATGAACGGATAGCGGTTAAATAAAGTGGACCCGCCGGTGAACAAACGCCAAGTGTTAAAAGTACCGTCTCGATATACATTTGTGTATTTATTTCCGCTAGTGAGTAAGACGTATGTTAAAAACCATCGAGATGTCTTAGTATTAGAATCAGAATACATAAATAATATACCAGCGTTACCAGATTCAAAAAGACTATTTGTATAAGCATTTGGTGGTTGAGAATTGTTTCCTATTACCCATATGGCTGCTCCACGACTTTTTTCTGAGATTTTTTTTAGTATGTCTGCTATGGGAACTGGGGTATTTGGATCGAGGCCTAGAAATGTAACAAGATCCCATCCATTTTTTCCAGATGAAACATCTCCATAGTAAGTTCTTCTACTCTCCAAACTAGTAATTCTGCTCGTCAAGGCATCAGTTACACTCGTATTTCTTATTGCTTGAGCCAACTCATATATGGTATTTAATTCTTCGGGTGCTTGTCCGACCAAATCTTTTATAAGACTGTCTGCATACTTTCTATCGTCAGAACTTTTGGAATCCGTATAATCAGTTAATTCATTCTTGGCTTTTTCAACTTCTTGGTCTGTATATACCTCATTCTCTGCACTTTTAGCATCTGTATAAGTCTTAGCTTCTGTAACACCTGCTAATACAGCACTATCAATCCCTGGTTGCCAGTCTTTGGCAGTTAAGTCTTTTAATTTTTTGATCTGATTATTAGTATAAGTATTGGCGTTTCTAAGAGCTGAATTTCCTATTGTCTGAGCATCAGATTTAGCACGTTCATATGCCTTATCTGCTGCTCCGAGTTCGTCTGCTCCAACATCTGACCAAGTTGTGTTATGAGGATTTCCTGTTGTATGTGCGTGGTTATAAGCTTCATATCCCCAATCACCATAAAATGCATTCTCGTGCTCGGTGCCCAACTTAAGCTCATAAGAATATCCACCGCCAGCAGTATCTTCTACGACTGACGTTAGAGTCGGATAGGCAGCAAATCCGTTTGTGTCCTCCTTAATCATATACTCTGTCACCCTTTCTCTACCTTCATTTCCGAACAAATCTTGTATCTCGACAATATCGCCGATATAAAAGTCTGTTCCGTATTGGTAGCTACGAATATAATCTATTTCTCCATCGAAATCCTTATCATATTTGTATTCTGCTAACGTCTTGTACCCTTCCACTCGCATATTAGCTAGTAAATCGTGTTGTGTGGTTTCTTCGTCTGTATCAATCCCACTAGCATCAGTGAATGTCTCACGACGAGATAGACCTGCTGTTGAACCAAGAACTAATCCTGACCTTTCAGTGACACCTTCTGGATTAGCTTCGTCATATGTTGTCTTTTCATTGATAACAAGCGTAACATTCTTATAATTGCTTGTTGACTCGTTGAACCTTGAAGATATAATGTTGTCCTGATTTGGTGAAAATATAATCCAGGGATTCGTTTCTTGAGCATACGACCTATCCGTTCCAGCAAATAATGAAAATATAAATTGGTTGTCGTCGTTTGGAATGATTTTGTAGCCTAATTGATAAGTCTTGCAAATATCTTCAATAATATCACCAAGGTTATCTCCAATAGCATACGAGACAGTTACTTTGTCTATGCTTGTTATCCTTTCGTCAGTGCTTTCTTCAAATATAAAATTTGGTATAGCTCTTGATGTGTCCTCAGGACTTATTATGTTCTTCTCAAGCAATGTCTTTATTACATTCTGAAGAGGTTCATCTGTGAAAGTTATGGGATACCAGACTATTCTTCTTGATGGTATTGATTCTAGTGATTTTCCTGTAACTATCAAGAAATTTCCATTGTCCAAATCAGATTCGGTCTTGATGTCTTCAATAATCATAAGATGCTCTGACATATCACAACTTATGTAATTGTCAATTTTTAGATGCTCTCTTGATACAGCTGCTATTGGAATATAGATTTCGAAATCGCCGGGTGTATCGTATCGGTCAGTCCAAATGAACGACTTGTGATGTTCTACAGGATAGAGCATCGAGAAATCTTTTTCAACTATACAAATTTTCATACAAATATCAGTCCTTAAAACTATTTGAATTGGTCACTTATATCCTTAGCCCCACCAGGTATGAAGTAGGCAGTCATATTGTTATTGTGTAGTTTGCTTCCGTCCCCAGCACCAGAGACAGTCATATATGCCGTTAGAGTTCCATTTGTTGAATCATAATCCACTCTACTAGGTAACCTGACGTTGCCTTCATATTTTTCTTCTGGACTAGAAGCCCCACCGTAACCAGTAGTTTTTCCATTATTACCAGTAACATTTATATATATTTCGTCTTTCGTTAAACGACGGAATAAATACGGAATTAAAGCTGCTATATTGGTAATTCGAGGATTGTCAGTTGCCTGATTTTGTTCCTCTTTTTTAATACCGTTTTGTGTAGGTTCAATATCATTCAATAGGTCGCTTATTTCGCTGAGATATGTACGCTTCCAGTTTGAATCGTTCCATACACCAAGATGACCTTTTTCGGCAGTGCATACGTATAACAAGTCATTATATATAACATAGTCGCCTTTTACGAATGGCGTTTCTGCATCAAAAGGTTCTGCTATGTTGTCAATTACGTAGTCAAGAATTGCGGTGCTAGAAACTCTAAATAAATTGGCCACTTTCGATTACCTCCTTCATTTTTGTAAGTATTTCGGGTCCGTAGTCAGCCACAAAATTACAGATCCATTCTTCTGCCTCGATCCAATATTCTGGTATTACCATCCTATGAATAACTGGCAGAAGATTATAACTAAATATCACACAATGCCCTATTTCGTGAGATATAACCCTTTGTAAAAAGTCTCTGTTTATTATGTCATTGGAAATATAAACATTCTTAGTTACTGGATCTGTTGTAGCATAGCACAAAGAACCTGTTCTATCAATTAATACATAATCTGTCGGTCTTGTAAACTGAAATTTCCAAATATAATTGTTTATGGTTATATACTTAGCCATCCACACTCACCGCTACATCAATGTTAAAAGTATATTTTTCGAATCTTAGCCTAACAGCACCTTTTAAGACTTCAACTTCCTTAGGAGCCACACCCCATACTGAGGTATAAAAAGATAATACACTGTATTTTGTTATCATTGTGTCTTGAGGGTCGTCTACGAGTTGCCATAAATCACTAGGATATTCACTAAGGCTGTTATGTTGTTTTTCAACTTTCCAGTCAATCTCTTCTTTTAGTCTTTTATAAATTTTACCTTTGCTAATCCAATAGTCACCGATACTTATGTGAATTGTTTGACCTATTTTATTTGTAATGATATATTCGTGGTCAGGCATCGTATTTCCTAAAGTCTTAGTCACTTGCGGTAAGTCAGTTATGACGATTTCAGTATCGCCAGCTATTAACGAGCCTTTAAATATAGCTAAGTATCTTTCGACAGTATTTTGGATTCCATTGAACCACTCATTGAATTGATACAGCCATTGTTTCATTAACTCAGTTACATCAATAACATCAAGCAAAGCATCAGCAAAGTGACAATCTTCCTGTCCTCTGTTGTCTGTTATATGGCCTTGATTAATTTCTCTGCATTCAGCAGGCACTGAAATATAAGCAATGGCGTGCTGATGAACTAATTCTGTGTTTGTAAGTTCGGGTCTTTGAGCAGGATCTCCAGGCGTTCCTTTGATAATTTTTATGCTGTTTTTTCTTGCCTCGTCTCTTGCATCAACTTCGATAACTACGGCGTCTATCCTGTCAAGTACCAACTCGGCAGGCTCAAGTACCATAGGGAGATCAGCATCATTAAGAGTCCAGGTGTGATCAAACCAGCAACGTCCGATGCCGACAATTATTGACAAACCACCGCCAGGGGAGACCTCAAAAGCCTCCCCATAATGTGACAGTATACCATCATTAATTATACCGTCAAATATCTCTCCCATTTGCATTGCATCATATAGTCGATCATAGTTTATGGAGTTGTAAAAACCATAACTAACCATAAAGCATCACCGCCTTTTAATTAACTGGCATATCCGCAACTAAATTCTGAAGATCCTTCTTCATTTCCATCTTCAAAGAGGGATCTGCATCTTCCCAAATATCTTTGAAAGTGCCGATAGAATCCTTGAAATGATTCATAGCGTGGCTATTCATTTCTTTTCTTGATTCCGAATCCCCATTTTCAGTATAGTGCCTCTTTGCCATTCTGTATTGATCCCACTCTGTTTCCATTGGACGATACCCATAGCTGCTTGATTTTGAATTATTCCCAGACCTATTTGACATACCGCCGCTGTTTCGTCCACGATTGCCACTTCTGTATCCCATAGGCATCATATCGTCAATAAACTGGTTGGGATCGTGGATATAAGCATCAACATAGTCCATCTGGTCATAAGGATAAGTTGTATATCCTCTTGAAGTGTATCGTCCCATTGAATCTCTGCTTCTTGATGCACCCATTCTAAGGGATTCTTCTGCGTTCTCCATCTGCTCCGTTACTGTTTTATAGTAAAGAGCTTCATAGCAATTGCGTTCCGTTTCTGCAAGATGATGAACAGCATTTGCAAGAGTATCAATGTCACAGTTACGGACATTATCCTTACCACAGTTAATCTCTTCTCTGAGCCAAGTCGTTAATGTTTTCTTAAGGTCTTTAATCTCCTCAAGACCGAATTCTGTTTCTTTCATATCTCCCATACTGTCCACCTCCTTAACCTACTCTATTAACCATAAGTGACGGATTCGCACCTATGATTATTGGATTAACACCCGTATTTACAACAGTTACAGTATTCGGAAGTCCATTACAACCCGTAAGAATACCTGTTGAGGCTGAAACATTGTTAAGCTCTGTATCTGCTGTTGTTGGTGTAGATATCATAGTTGTTGTCAAGTCAGATGCTCCCCCAAGCTGTATGTTAAGCTGAACGGGAGCCGCAGCAACAGTACCTCCTACATTTGCGTGGAATGTGATTCTGTAAGCTGCATTATTTCTTAAGCCAATGGTACCTGTCTGCATTCTGAACGCTTCTCCGCATCCAGTTTTCAAACGTACCTCATTAAAGGTAATCGCCTGGCCCGGCTGTAAAGTCTGAGCCGCCGTATTAGATACGATAATCATAAAAATACCTCCTTACTGAAAATATAAAAGAAAACGAGCCCACAACAACCAGTGAAGTGAGCCCGCCTCTTCTAAATAGGAATTAGACACGAAAAACAAATCATACAAAATTTAATGAAAAACGTTAGTTCAAACCGATGGTCTACTCCTTTCTATAAAGTTTCAACGCAATTATTGGTTACTCATTTTGAATTATCCCCACGCTACATTGCCCCAGTTATTATTGCAGCATCCGTTATTGTTGTTGCAGTTGCAACCATTGGGATTCTGTACAATGTACGCCGGTGTAACAGGCGGATTAATTACGTTCGTCAATCTTGCAACAACACTATTTGCTGTATTGTCATCGTAGCAACGGTTAAGCTGCTGTGTCAATGCTGCAATCTGAGCATCCTTGTTCTGCATCTGAAGCTGAACATTCTCATCGTGCAACTGACGATAGTTCGCATTGTCGTTAGCAATGATGTTCTGAGCCATTCTGTCAATAGCTGTAGTAATCGCGCAAGTATCCTGCTGGCGGTTGTAGTTAGCCTGCTGAAGCAAGTTCTCTACTGTACAGCAACAATCCTTCGTCTGAGCAGACTGATTGAATCCCTGCTGCATAAGCGAAACCATAAGGTTCTGAAGCGACTGCTGAATACCCCAACCTGTCTGAGTAACAGTATTCGTAAGACCATTCATCTGAGAAAGCTGATCATAGCCTAAGTTACAGATGCCGTTCTCAAGACCGTTAAGCTTGTTAACGACTGTCTGGGTATCAAAGCCTCTCTGAAGGTCTCCAGCTGTTGCAGGAATTGTCTGTGTGTTGGTTCCATTGTCACCGCCAAACAGACCGTTACCATTTCTGCCCCAAAGAGCAAATAAGATAACGATGATCCACCAAGCTCCGTTTCCACCCCAGTCGCCATTATTGCCACTACCGCTTCTGCTAAGAGCGTTACCAAGCAATGCACCGAGGTCTAATCCGAAAGCTCCTGAATTTCCTCCTAACATAAATTTCTCTACCTCCTTTTCTTTATCTATTCTGTATGGTTCGAGCGATTCCTTGCATCATTTGCTCTCGAGATAGTCCATAACTTCTGCAAATATTATCAGCTATTTCTACTCCACGAGCTACGTCCATATCTCTAATCGCGGACAAACCACTTTGAGCAAATGAATCTTGAAACTCTGGTCTTTGCATTAATTGCTGCACTTGCATACTGAAATTATTTTGCATCGTTATTTCCTCCTTTTGATTCATTTTTATATGACTTTCTAAGAATCTTCTTCACCATACTTTCTAGTGATGTGATTTTGGACATAACTTCGTCCATTTGGGTCTGATTTTGATTTTCGACATTCTGAGATTGCGTATCATCTACAAGGACATAACGTCTGGTTTTAAACCGTCCGTCATTATCCCAAAATTTTAAATAAATTGCAGACAGGTCGCGAAGAGGAAATACGTTATAGCTCCCATCCATAGGCACCTCGTTGATCTGCACCTCCGAAATATCATTTACTAAATGACCAGGAAGTACAAATCTTTGTTGTTGAGTGCTTGGTTGAGTAAAGCCGACAGATTGCTGATTATTTAACCAGTTCTGTTGCTGTGTCGCAGTGTGAGAAAATGGTTGCTGTGTATTTACTTGGTTCTGCTGAGATCCCTGTGTTGGATAGCTCATATCGTAGTTCCAATTCGAGAACTGCTGATTGTTATTGAATTGATTTTGTGGATTTCCTTGCATAATGATTACCTCCCAAAAATATCATTACTTTATTAAATTGTCAAGGTGCAATATCTGATAAAAAGCTGTGGTATCAGCTCTTATCATTCCTTTTGTTTGGAACCGGGATGAGGAGTCTTTACAATTCTTAGCTGATCGATTTGCTGCATTATCTTCTCAGCAGACCCATTACCGCCTAATGCCTTGTAAGGTAAATATAAGTAGTCGTGTAAGTTTTCATACTCATCCTCACTTATATAATCTCCCCGTTCAAGAATATCGGTTCCGATCTTTACTATTCTGTCGTGACCGATTCCTAAAGTCATTTTTGTCTTGGCATCCTTCTTGTCGTGAATTTTTAGAATAAATGTCCATAATCCACTAGAAGCCAAAACAGAGCACACGATAGTTATTATTGCTTCTAATGAGATCATTTAAGTCACTCCTCTGAAATATCAATGAATATGGAGTCGTCCTTTGTGATCTCGCATATCGTCTTGGTGCCAAGCGGCTTGAATATAATGTTTGGTATGTTAGAGCAACAAGTCTCCCCGACATCAGTAGGTTTTGCAGCCATAAATATCTTATTCAAGTCCTGCTTGCTTTCGATTCTTGTAACTACTTCATTATACTGTAAGAATTTCATTACTTGTCACCTCCAGCTTTCTTATACGTGTTGGTACTTATACCCATAATAACTGCTAAGAAAGTATCAAGAGCAGTTATAGTACCTACAATTTCCTCTCCATAAGGCAAGCCCCATATACTTGCTAAGGCAAAATATAAAGTGCCAAGAGCAGGAAGAAGATACTGAGCAATCCATTTGATGACGTCGTACTGTGCATTTGTGAGTTTCATATAAATCGCCTCCTTTTTTAAATACCTGTATACAAAATATCATTTACAATTTGGAAACGAACTAAATCTGCTTGGTCTTTGTCATTTGGTGTTGTATAAGCAAATTCGTTTACACCTTTAACTAACTGGAACCAATCAGATTCTTTAGTTATGCAATTAAATATATTCGTGTATTTTCCGCTTCTAAGTAACTTAGCCGAACGTTGACCTTGAACTGTACATATTACAATCTCGTCGTTCTTTCTCAAAGCAGTTCCTGTAAACTCTTCAATCTTAGCCCCGTCTACTGTCATTTTTTCATTGGTTGTTACGTTGTAAATATTTATACTGTCAACAGGACCGGTTAAGTGAATGAGAATGTTAATTCCTGTTTCGACTTCTCCTGAGTAGTTCACAGTATAATAATATTTCTTTACAATTTCACCCATTATTATATGACGTTCGGGCCACGAAGTACTAGTGTAAGTCCTTGCAATTATGTCATCCATATCAGAATCTTTGACCTTGTCTTTCTTATTGTCTGTCAATGCTGAACGAGTCTTTGAATACTCAACAAGATTATTGTAGAAAGGGAAGAACAGCATAGGGCGAACTCCAGAGAAAGCTGTTTCGTCTTGCTTTATGTCTTTTAGCCAAGGTGTATCACAAATAATACTTATCTGGCATCCTTCTTGCTTGTCCCATATGTTGGGTTCATTTTTTTCAACGTAACCAACAATATAGCTTGTTCTGAAATCAGTTTTGAATAATAGAGTTAGATTTTTCTTTAGCGGAAAGTACTTATATGACCTATGGCGTATCTCTTCGATTGTCTCTGCATTATCCTTAGGCCAAAATATCAATTGCAGTACTATGTTTTTAGTCTTTGCTCTTGATGAATTAAATATTCCACCGTCAACCGTTGCTATTTCTGTAATATTAACTGCCGCTTGAGGCGGTCCAGCACCTGTTACACTTTTAACTAGGAAGCCAGAAGTCTCTGGCCTCGCTAGTTCAAGTGCTACTGACTCTCCAAGATAATTTGTAGCTGTTATACTATAAATCATTCTGTCATCCCCCTAAAAGAAGCAAACTGATTTCTAGTCTGCCTGTAGATTTCCACTCTATCAAGAGCTCTCGGAGATGTGTTGTATTGGTTGAATACATACTGAGAGCCTGCTACTGTTGTTCCGTTCGAATCTGTAATTATACCTGCACGCTGAACATCTGCATTAGCCTTTATTGCTAAATTTCTACTGAACATTGCATTTATTCTTTGTGCTTGTGGCGTAACTCTCGACAAATCAAGAACTGGTCTTATCGTAGGGTCCATATTCAAGTCAGTTTCAACACCTTCACTTATTGCAAGTATGGCATTTCTTAAGTTGTTAGCTGCTATGTACCCTAAGTTTGATGTCGACTCATTTACCTGATCAGCATAACTGTTAACACCAAGTATGAAGCCTTCTGTTGCATATGCACCTATTTTGAATGTTGCACGTGACGGAGAAGCTTCCTCTAAGACACCACTCATAGTTCCAAGAGTTAAAGATGACAACGCTGAAGCTGCCGCAGCTAAATCATCGTACTTGGAATTCATACCATCTATGAATCTTTGAATTACGTAAACACCAGCATCATAGTACCCTTGCCATTTGCCTCTTATGCTGTCGTAACCATTCTTAGCAAGTTCTTCAGCTGTAGTCTTAACAAACAATCTTTCGTACTTCATTCCTTCAATCATACTCTCGATTAATGCCTTACCTAGTTCTCTCATAGTTGTAAGAGCTGACTCTTGGAAATCCGTAATGCCATTGACAAGACCTTGAATCAAGTAAGAACCTACGGCATAAGTCTCTTGAGATGGTGACTGAATCTGAAGAACACTCTTCAAAGCTGCTAAACCGCTCAAACCCATATTCTCACAAGCGGCATTAACGTCTGTTTGTCCGTCAACTATTCCTTGCATAAATCCTGCTGATGTCATAGCACCAGCATAAACATAATTTGCAAGTAATTGATCCGCTGTTTCATCAGATAATGTTGTAGATTGAGCAAATAGCTGATTTGCCTGATTTAACTGATCTGCTGTCATTTCTACAAAAGCGTGAACATACTCATAACCCTGAGGACCCATCTCAGACAATTTTTGTAACAGGCCTTCACTCAAACCTCTTTGCGTCAAGATAGTAAGATTGTCAGCCCATTCTTTAACGCCTTCGATTTGTGACCTCATATTGTTTATAAGCTGTTCTGAAGACAATTCTGTCTTTTTGTCGAATTCCGAGAAAATATCAATTTGTCCTTGAACAGTATCCACAAGAGTATTGCGTAATTCATTCCAAGCATTAGCCATATCTCTAAGTCTGTATTGTGTTCTCTTAGCTTCAGCGTCGAAGTCAACACCTGCTTCTAGAGCTTCTTCTGTCAATCTTGCTATTTCCTCTTCCTCTTCTTTTATCGTTTGTATTCCGTCATCCGTTGCAGCCCACGTATTGTATTGCATTTCGATGAATTCGTTGTAACCTGATTGCAAAGCAGGAAGTAAATCTGGATTAGCTATGGTCTCTTGGGCTTTTGCGAAGCTTATTATGAATTTTTCCATCGACGAATTAA
Organism: uncultured Clostridia bacterium; assembly: GCA_947630315.1. Taxonomy (GTDB): domain Bacteria; phylum Bacillota; class Clostridia; order Oscillospirales; family Ruminococcaceae; genus Faeciplasma. Next base: position 19,783 of record CANRHA010000001.1, on the reverse strand, counting down.
CCGTGTCATTTATGTCGGGTATTTCAACGATGGTGTCTTCGAATTCTTTTACAGCTTTAGTTGCTCCGCCTGCACCGGACGATGATCCAAGATCACCAAAACTATTAGTAATGTCTTCTATCTTCTGCTGTAAATCATCAACGAAAGATTCCGCTCCATCTTTATCTTCATCCTTCGGCAGGAACTTATTATAGAATGTCTCAGCTACTTTGTCACCACTTCCAAGGTCTATACCTTTGCTCAGATCAATTCCAGCACTACCAAGTTGAGAATTTAACTGATTAATTATCTGATTCCCCTGATCTACGAATCCCTCAACGAAGCCATCCCAAGGTTTCTTTCCTGCCTCTTTAGCGTTCTGTTTTGCTTCCTCGGAATAGAATACCATATTGGCATCAACGACTCCAAAGTAATCTTGTATTGTTTGCTTAGCTGATTCGCCAGTTTCTCTTGATACTACTTGCATTTCGCCATTCGCGTCTATTAGAATCTGGTTTCCGTCCTCGTATATGTGCTTAAGAACATACAGCATATTAGTACTGGTAACGTCATCAAGTTTCTTCCAGTCCTTAACCATTGATATTTCTGTATCATTTAAAGACTGTTCAGCAGATGCGTACCAAGCATTTACCTCTTGAGCAGCTGCTTCTCGTACTTCCGCTGTATCTGTTGCTGAAATTTTTGTAAGACCTTCTACTTGAGCCTCTGGTAATTTACTAGCTTCTTCTTCAACCACTCTAGCCTTTGGAGCGACATCCTTTTCAACTGTGTTTACAAAATATCCAGTTCCAGCTCCTGCGTTTTTAGCAATTTCTGACCTTTGTGTTGTTGAGAACTGAGTTCCTGAAGTAAATGAATTCGTATAACTTTTGGCTTGCTCCTTTCCCTCTTTCTCCCCCGGCATATTTTGTTCAAGTGATTCTTTTGCCTGTTGACCTGCTTTTAAAGAAGCAGAAGCTATAGCGTTTCCTGCACTATCTATTATCGAAATGACGCCGTTGTTAATGTTCATCGTGATAAGTTGAGCATCTTCGGGAGAGAATATGTGTTTTATAGTCTCTACCGCGTTGTAAACCAGAGTATATAATCCCATCGTAAGTAAATCAACAAGCCCAATAATTATTACACCCACAGCGCTTATTATACCAGTACCAAGTGCTGTAAAAGTATTTATTATGTTCTGCTGTTCCTCCTGACCAATCTGACTTATCATTTGTAAAGCTTTGGCAAACGCCAATACTGCAACACCAAATAATGCGGCGCTCTTTCCAAAATTTAATAAAGCTTCAGAAATTCCGTTAACGAATGCACTTAACGAAAGTAAAGCTGGTTCCAAATTAGCGTATTGTATAACTGCTAATAAAACCCCAAAGACAGCTGTTAAAACCGTTACAGCTCCTACGAAAGCCCATATTGTTCCCGTACGAATATCAACAGCACCCAATAAAGCCATACCAGCAGCTAAAGCAGCAATACCTATTGACACTTTCATAAGAGCACTACCAGCTACAGCTACGTTATCTCCTCCAAATTGTGACAGAAGACCTATAATTAATGCCATCATACCTATGGCTACAACAATACTTCCGGCTTGCACCATAAATAACGTAGCATCCGGAGCTAACCTGTTTAGAGCTCCAAGAACAACCCCAAGAATTGCAAATATCGCGGTCATAATGCCTAAAGTAGCTAACGACTTAACTATTTGTCCTGTTGGAAAATTAAACTTCTTAGCAAATATCGTAGCGATTGTCGCCAAAGCAGCAATTGTAGAAGCAATTACAACTGCTCGTAAAGCCAATTGTCCCCAATCAAACGCCATAAGAGCTGACAAAGATATCGTAATTGCTGCAAGCTCAGCAATCATAAGAACTAATACCAAAACTGCTCGCTTTGCAGATGTCATACCGTTTATTTCTTTAAGTAAATACTTAAATGAAATCAGTATAGTGCTAATGGCAACCATACCTGCTAAAATATCAGCTGGATCTTTTATCAAAGCAAATACTGCCAGCGACAATGCTATAGAACCTACAAGTACAGCCATCGTTAGCAACGTACCTGCGGCACCCTTCAAGGCTTTACCGTCTGCTGCTTTATTGAAGCTTCCAATAACACCAATTAGTACGCCTATCGCACCAAATATAACTATTAAGGACGTTATAAGCTCCGCGAAAGGTCCAACGTCAAAGCCTTCTTTCGGAAACAGATTAAGAGCCGCAATGAGTACCGCTACTCCAACAGCTATTCCCATTACTCCAGCACCAACTGTAGCTAATCCCCCACCAAATTTTACGTTTTTGGTAATACTGAGAGCAGCTAAACAGAAAGCACCCAAAGCTATTAGTAACGGAGAAAGAAGCAATAACTGTTTTCTAAGTCCTGATAAATCAGCTTTGCCAAATGCTTCCAATGCTTCTATTATTGCATCTATGCTATAAGCCATAGCTATTAAACCAACTACGCCTCTTATTTTTATCTGACCTATGCCAAGGAATAATACAGCAAGACCAGCCATAAGTCCTATGAAATTTTTAATGTTGTCTTTTATGTCATCTAATGGAACATCAGCAAATTTTGCAAACACATCCACAATCTTGTCGATGGCAAAAGCCATAGCAAGTATTGATAAGAAATTCGTAAGTTTATTTCCTCCGAACCGAGATGCAACCGTTATAACTCCTCCAAACACGACCATCAAAGTCAGAAGAGCAGTCATCTTTCCAACTAAATCCCAACCAGCAGGAACATCTTTGAGTATATACAAAGAAGCAGCCATAGCAGCAACAGCTATTCCTATAGCAGCTATACTTTTTGTTGCCATCTGCATTCTAACGCCCAGCTTTAATTTTTTGACTATCAGTTCCATTACTACCAGTATCGCTTCAAATACTAGGAATATTCCCATTATCGTTGCTAAACTAATAGTAGCTTTCTTCAAGTCTTCAGCCGGTATTGTCGATAACACTTTTATTGAAGCTGTCAAAGTTCCGATAAGAATAGCTATACTTCGTATGGTGCTCTGAGTTCTTGAAAACTTCTTTTTAAGTGCCTTTGACAATATTTTTGCTGCGTCAGATAAACTCTCAATACCTTCTCCGATTGATCTCAGACCACTAGACAATTGATACAATGATATAACCAATCCCATAGAAATCGTAAAAGCAAATAACTTATTCCAATTTATCTTCTTTATTGTATTAACTATCGACTTTACGACGTCGACGATCGTATCTTTGAGACCTATAATTTTGTCAATAACCCATTGTATCTGTCCCGTTTTATCAGAAGAAAACGCACTCTTTATCCCAGCTCCTAAATTTCTGAAGCTCTGTATGATAAAGCTTATAGCGGAAACGAAAGCACCACCAATTGAATTTCCTATATCAAAAAATGAAAACGAAGTTTTGAACTCGCTTCCAACGTTAAATATCGTTGAAATTAGAGTTCCTAAAAGTCCTATAATTCCTCCTATTACCCCACTAACAACGGTTCCGAACCCTTTTATAATATTCTCAAGAGTCTTGAACTCCTTAGAAAAGCTAAATATCTGAGACAGTTTATTTACAAGATCATTAAACCATCCGCCAATGTTATGAATATCGAAATCCGCGATAGCTTCCACTATTGTAACTATTGCATCGGCTACCTTGTAAATCAGGCTGTACAGCAAATTGAAAATATCCCCAAGAATTGGAAGTTGTAATACATATGCTACAAAGCCAGCTATAGCAGACACTATGTTAGTAAGAGTATTAACAACTCTGTTTCCTATTTTGTTGAATGCCGCCATTAATCTCTGAAATATCTTCGATTGTTTTATTGCTTGCGTTAAAGGTATTACCAAAGCTGCGAGGTTTCCTACTATAATCACAAGAGCTTGAAGGAGACTTCCTGCTACTTTTAGAACCGTTCCCAATACTCCTAGTCCCATTTTGATTACTGTAAAGACTGCTTTCAATGCGGTTGCGAGTACCTTAGCTATGCTGTAGATTCCGTTCATTACATCTTCATTCTGTATTAGACTTTTAGTAAATGCTGAAAACGAACGAGTTAGTCCGAGCAAACCAGTTCCTGTTATGGACTGAAATGTGTCGTTAAAAGCTTTCTTTATTGGGTATATGATAGAGTATATGGCCGCGAATAAGTTAGCTAACGATTTAAGTAACTCCTCACGACCGCCCATATCGTGCCACTCTTTTAGCGCTATGTTCCTGGCTTCAGCAGAGCCGCTAATAATACCTGAAAGTATGTCACTTATACCAGTAAACAAAGCCTTTGCCTCTGTGAAGTCACCTATGACATACTTTATGCTAGTGGCCCAAGCAGTTCCTAAAGCTTCCTTAAGCACACCGATTAACTGAGTCAGAGTGGTTACCTCGGTTGCTGCTGCCGTAAGTCTTTTACCCCATTCGTTGTCTGTGCTTGCTGCTTTTTCAAGAGTTTTCGTAAATACCTCTGTTGTTAGCCAACCGTCTTTCAATGAATCTCTGAAGTTATCGACCCTGCCTGTAAGTATGCCCATCTCTATTGCTGTATCTTGTAACCTATTTCTAAATTCCTCGTTAGCAAGACCAGCCTGTTGCATAGAGTTCCAATCTTGTAGTTTGAATACTCCTGCTTGAAGAGCTTGGGAAACCTGTATGTATGCTCCCGCTAATCGTGTGTTACTTACACCTGCACCAGCTGCAACGTTCGCCAAACCTTTTATTGTTGCCGTTGATGTTTTTAAATCTACACCAGCTGCTGTGAACTTACCTATTGCATCTGTCATCTGACCAAAATTATAAACAGTTAAGTCTGCGTATTCATTCAGTTCCGCAAGTGTATCATTCACTTCTTCTTGTGTTACTCCTGGAAGGTTTGCCATTATTACCTTAACAGCGTTTATCTCTGTCTCGTATTCTGATAACCCATCCATAAGAGGGTCTGTAGACAAAGCTTTGATCATTCTCTTTCCTGCTAATATTGCAGAATTTGTTATGTTACGAAAAATCTGATCGGTCACGGTTCCTAAAGCCGAGAAACGATAATTAATCTTATCGACAGCTTTTGCCAATCCATCGAGGCTTATTGAAGATGTGACTTTCTCAAGTGAAGATAAGTTTTTCTCCATTCCCTTGGTGTCTACACTTTTCTCCAATTTTTCGAGCTCTTTTATTGTTGCTTCTGCTTCTCTTTTAAACTGTTCGTTGTTCATCTCCATAGAGACGACTCTTCTATCAACAACTTCGCTCATCTAAAAACCTCCTTCCAGATGTCTTTGGCAATGCCATCGAAAATTGGCTTAATGGCCGGATTTATGTAATCTCTCCCCTCAACATAAGTTCCGTCGGCCAAACCGTGTCCATATTGTATAAGTATAGCAATGGAGAAACCATCATTTACATTGGAGTTTGTCCACCATATAGTAGTTTTTCCATCGCCATACTCTATTTCGTACCCCCAAGAATCAGCTGTCTTTCCGGTATCAACAGGAGTAGCGGCAGTAAGAGCTTGAACGCCAAGCTGTGCATATCTTTCGATTATGCTTCTAAATTTCTTTGATGGATCCATCTTAAGAAACTCTTTTGTCTTTGTCCAGTCTCCTCTGCTTTTAAATTTTACTTTCATATCCGCTACTCCTTCACCGCACTACAGCTTCTTGTAGTACTTCTTTGAAGAATATCCGTTTAACTGCTTGCCGTTTATTGTAACGGAAATATACATCCAGATTGTTCCATTTTTATTGATGGACTTAGACTCGTCTGCGAGAACGACCATACCCTTCTCAACGACTGCAAGCCTAGTTTTGTTGGTTCCTGCGCCGCTGCGAATCCATACATTTCCTGTTGCCTCGTAGCGAGCAGTCTTATGGTCTTCTTCCTTGAGCATACTGTTTACTCGGCTCTGAATCTCTGAATAGTTGTAACCAGCAGCCTCGATCTTCTTCTGTCTCTCTGGAGCAACGCCCCATTTACCGTCGATTACTTCCTGTGCGAGTTCATCAACAGTCTTTGTTGCAGATGGAGCCGAAGTTGTTGGCGTATTTACGGGCTGATTTTGATTATTGAGTAGATCAACTGTAAAGAGCTCATCTGTATCAACGTTTCCAGCTATGCCGTTCACCTTTCCGCTGCTTCCTGTTTGCTGTTGTAAGTCGCAAGGATAGTCAGGTTTGCCACTGTAGTCAGCAAGCCACATTACATAACCTCTGCTCTTGAGATCGTCATCTGCATAGTTCTTGTAATAGTCTTTATTAACATAGATGCCTGGAACGTAGCCTTCTTCTCTAACGGTCTCGCAGAACGTCTTAGCAAACTCATTAAAGTCTGCTTTTGTCAGGTTAACGCCGTTCTTCTTCGCGTTGTTAACGGTATCATACTCATAATCATAGAAGATGACAGTCGACGACGGAAGCGATGCCTGCTTAGCGCAAGATACCGCATAAAGTGCTTCTTTCTTAGCGCCTACTGCATTGAGAGCATACGAGAAGTGGTATATACCAAGTATCGGCAGTCCAATTGCTTTTGCCTGCGTTGCATACTCGAAGAACTTCTTATCTGTATGCGAACCATATCCGTCTCTGAGTATTACAAATTCAATACCGTCCTTAGCTACCTCTGCAAAGTTAACATTACCCTGATGGTAAGATATATCTATACCTTTCATATAATTGTCACCCCTTTGTGTGCATTTTGGCTTTACGAGCTTCGTTAACAGCACGATTTCGCTCATAAATATCTTTTTTACTCATCTTTTCTGGTGGCGAGTTCTTTATACTACATACACGAATAAGAGTTAGTAGGGTATTAAGATGACGATTTTCAAAGTCAAGTGGTATTTGAAGAGCTGTCATCCAATAGTAGATAATCTCCGAAGTAACTATAGTCCTATCTATTCTGCCTTTCTTTTTCTCTTTTATCGTGGTTGCTGTCATTGGATCGTTCATATAATCGTGTATCTTATTAATGTCCTCTGGAGTAAGGTTTTTCAATGCATTTGAATCGAAATTTTCGTCTTCGTTAAGCATCATACACCTTATGTAGTCCAGAGTCTCATCAATAGATTTCTCGCTGGTCAAGAACGGTTTGTGGTATTTTTGTTCCCATTTCGTCAATGAAACCAGCGAGTGTTCAAGTATAAGCTCCGTTTCTGGAGTGTAAATAAATTGCCTAGTCTCTGGATCCCAAAACTCATTTCTTGGTATCTTCAATCTTAGCATTAGCACCATCCCCAGAGCTCTTATCTATGTATTCCATAGATATCGGATCAAACACTTTGTTGTCATCTATGGCGTCATTGTTAAGTTGAGCTCTGTACTGCTCAGGAATGACACCTTTGATGAATTCGAATCCTGCTTTTGGATCTCTGGCGAATTTCATAAATAACTGAGAATACGCCGGAGAATAAATGAGATGCTTTTTCGTCTCTTCGTCTTTTACGAAATATTTTCCATCCGGAGTCTTCTCGCCATAAGCCGTAACGATGAGATCTTTAAAATATTTAAGTATGTTTCCTTCATCTTTTTCGATAAGAATCTTTCTAAGATAAGAAACAATACCCCCTTTTTCAGAGAACTGCATTTCTACAACTTCGGCTTCTGAAAGGTCAAAATATAATTCTTCCTTCCTCTGTTCCCCATTGTAATCTTTGTATTCTACTATTTGCTTAATCATATGGCTTTTTACCTCCTAAAATATATTTTTTGATCAGTCTCCGTCTTTCAGCTCAAGACCAGTTAAGTCATAAACCTTGTCAATAACCGTCTCGTCATCTGTTACGCGAATTGTAAACGGCTTGCTCTTGTCTGTAACTTTAAACAATACGTAGCCGTCAGTAATCTTCTTGGGCTCGGTATATTTAACACCAATTAAATCAGCTTCTGCGCCTTCTGGAACGTCCACATTTATTGCAAGGTAGTGTCCAGATCCATTATCAACATCGCCAAACTCTGTAAAGTTATCTACTTTCTTAAGAGTGCCTGTTACTGCAACATCTGTCAAACTTTTCTCGTTGATTTTGATGTTTTCCTGAAGATCAGAAGCAGCCTTTTTTAAGAATGTCTCTGTTGGCTTAGGAGCACTTATCTGTGTAGCCAGTATGCCTTCTGGTAAGCTAAGGATCTCAATAAGCTCGTCGGGAAGAGGCATTCTGGGATCTGTTGTCTCAGAACCATAAAGAATGTCTTCAATCTTCTGCATAACAGCGGCAGGATAGTTCCTTGAAAGAATCTCGATATGAGCTACAGGCTTGAATCCCTTTACTGCTATAGGTGTTGTAGCTATCTCCCAGCTAAATGTACCAGGATCGGGAGAGTCATTAATAGTTTCCGTTGTCTGCTCTGACGGTGATGCTGTTGCACCGTAAATCAGATGAAGCTTATATGTATCATCTGAATCAGGATTTGTGTCGTTTATAACTCTCGAACGGTAAGAGAAGCCAAACTGATTTCTCTTCTGACCGTGAAGTACGATACCTTTTGCTACAACTACTGATCCATCGCACTCATAGAATTCGTCAGGGAATGTGTATGCCTCAATCGTAGCGCCAAACGTCTCAGCTGAACGAATCGTTGCATACTTAATATTGTCGGCATAGATGTCTGACGGTTCAGCTCCCTCAGGTGAAAGTGTAACTGAGGTTAAGCCGTTCCATACAACGCCTTTGCCGTAATGGTATTTCATATCGTCCTTTATAGGGTCTTTGTCAGGGTCTTGAACATAAAGAACGCCGTGGTCAGTACCGAGCTCCATAAAGTGCTCGCCAATTTTATCCCACTCTAATCTAGCCATAATTGTTTCCTCCTTTTAATCTTGTTTTCTGCCATAATAAACTTTAAAAACCCAGTTATTTAAACCGCCACTTGTAAAGTTTCTGTTAAATGCCGAATAAGGCAAATTGAAGACTTTTTTGTAAAGCTCACTATCTGGGTTATGGTCCATAACAGTTACGTCGTATCCCTCTAATGTTTTGTACTTAATATTGTCAGCATTTATTGAATTTATGCTAGACAATCTGTAAACAATGCAAGGGTACTTCAACTTCATTTTGTCAGGTGGTGAGAAGTAGCAGTTGTCTCTGTGCTCTCCCAAAATATCACGAAGAACTTCATCTAATAGAAGTCGTTCACTCTTCGTCGGCTGTGATTCCACTGTATGCACCTCCGATTTCTAATCTTATTTTAGGATAGTTGACCTCGACTGATGTGACTTCCCATTTAACACCGTTCCAAACAATGTATCTAACGGTTTGGTAATTTTGTTGAAGATATGCGTCAGCCAAAATATCAATTTGGTTGTTAAGTGTTAGATTCTTGTTTTGTTGTCCGCTGTCCTGCTGATTGCGTCTATAGTTACGGGTTACATCGCCTACATAGGGCTTTTCAATAATCTTTGGCTCGTAGACACTAGGAGCATTTTCAACGTCATCAATCCAAAAACCAACCTTACCAGCAAACTTCATCAAAATCACCTCCCCATTATGAATTTTGTAAGTATCAGCCTTTTATCCCACTTTTTGGTGTAAGCACGAGTTCAGATATGTTAAGAGTTAATTCAGTAGACTGTCCTTCTCTTTCAAGTTTGAACTTCATCTCCGGTTTCCCTGAAGGAACCTTATAGATTAAGTAGTCATCTGTAATCTCAACAGGTACACCGTCTGTCGCGGATGTAAATGTAAGTGTTTCGTCGTCCGCAACGTCAAATGTAAGAGCTAAGAAGTTGCCTTCTGCGCCCTTATCAAACTTGTCGAAGTTCTCAACGTAATTAAGAGTACCGGTCACCTTCTTGTCTTTTATCTTAACATCATCCTGTAACTCTGATACTGATTTGCCTAAGAAAGTACTACTTCCCCCAGCTACTTTAGGCGATATAGCCAGGGGCCTTATTCCCCCGATTTCACCAGGTAATATGTCATTGCTGAGAACGGCTTAGTTAGAGCACCTGACATCCTCGTCTCAATCAAATACTTATACTGGTTGAAGTCGATATCGAAGTCATCGAATGTCGTTATCTGACCGCCCTTGTTTGTACCAACTGTATAGTCAACAGGATTCCATACAACGCCAAGAAGATCTCTCTTAGTTTTCTTATCGTCCTCGATCTGATAACCCTCCATAGGTTCAACAGTAACGATATCCTTAACTCTTAATGCTGTTGCCAACTCTGCTTCTGTCTTGTAGAGACGATGATCAATAGCATCCTCAAGAAGAAGCGCGTCACTAAGAACGTCATCGTTTGTCCAAAGTGTGGGATTGCCTGAGCCCTTGTAGTCCTTACGTGACTTAATAACCGCGCGGATGAACGCCTTGGAAATATCCATAGCATCTGCGTCTGCCGCAACTGTAACAGGAACTATAACATTGAATAAAGGAACGTCCTTTACTACAGGCCTGATATGATCTTCTTTGATCTTACTCTCGTCCTCGTCTGTCCTGCCGTCACCAAGAAGAATCGCTCTTGCAATTTCCTCATTAAGCATTACACGCATCTCACCCTTAATCCACATTACAACGTCGAAGTCTGTAATATCGATTATGTCGTCACGATCCAGCTTCTGAAGTTTGTAAATCGTCTGAGGATCTGTTGTCCTCTTGATAACTTTGAAGAACTCTTCCTTCTTCTGTTTGCCGCGAATGTATCCCCTAGCCCTCGCCTCATCTTCTGTAATGTTAGCATAAAGTGACTTAATTCTTGTAAACGGAACGTGCTTAACACCGCCAAGAACTCTCGTAACCCAAGCCATATCCCTTGAGATCCACTCGGGTGTTGTACTTGTTGCTTTGTAATCAGGGAAGAGCATCTCAGGATCCCTAAAGCCATAATTCTGATTTGTTCTTATAGTCGGTTGCTCCATTCCCTTAAGATCGAGAGCGTGCATCAATTCTTCTTCCTCTTCGAAAGCCGAATGAACAAGCTCCCTTAATGAACTAACCTTATTTTTCTTTGCTGTGTCAAGCAAATCCGCAAAAGCTTCTTTCGCTGCTGCGTATGAGTTATCATAACTCATCTGTGCGCCTTTTTCAAAAGCACTGTGCGTCATTTCTTCTCCCTCCTCATCTTCATCTCCGTCCGTTGCGTCCGCTACTGCCTGCGCTATGACAATTGCAACTGCTGTTTTCTGATCCTCGTTCAGGGTATCCATTACTTCCTGAACGGTCTTTTCACCGCTATCATTTTTGTCTGCCACGTCTGATTCCTCCTTCTTGCTATTTTCGCTTTTGGTTTCCTCCGCTGCGTGGTAGAGCTCTATACCTTCACCAGCGTAGAATATCCCTTCGTCATCGCCTTCATCCATAGGCTCTGAGTGAGCCATTACAGATTCTATAAATGCCCCTGGATTCGCTCCGGCAAAAACCAAGCTAACCTCACGTATAACACCGTGAACAACGTCTCGTCCCTTATGAACTAAGTTATTAGCCCAGATGCTAAGTGACTCTATATCGCCATTCTTAACCTGCTCTTTTGCATCCTGACCGCTGGGCGTATTATTAAACTTGCAATAAGCGTATACACCGTCATCGCGATTTTCAAGAACTGCGTGTCCGAGCACATCTTGCGGACTATTATGCTGATGATTCCAGCATAGCGGGACTTTCGTTCCATCCTGTGGTTTAAAGGCATCTTTACGAATTATTCTACCATCATCGCATCGAAGGTCATTCTTAGTAGCATAACCACAAAAATCCCATTCCATTATTCGGTCTCCTCCTTTTCTAAATTATTTGTTGATTTTGAATTTTGTTGCTGTAACTCTAACTTCTCATCTGGATGATTTAAATTACTATTGCGTAATTCGTCTGCCTTGGGATCGTTGGCGGGTCTTAATCCCATCACAGATCTCATTTCGTTAGACGTCATTATCTCGTTCCTTGTAAACTTATCTGCTATCTCAGCTATTTGAGCTACAGGAACTAACTTAAACGGATCTCTAAAGAACTTAATAGCCTGGCCTTGTGACGTTGCTGTTGTTGTGAGCCATTTACGCTCAATCTCCTCGGTTATCGTTGTGAGGATAGGCTCTATAGTTCTATTATAGTAGTTCAGCATAGTCTTTTCGTCGGCTGTTCCGTCGAAGATAGACTGTGAGAAACCTAATTGGTTGAATAGATCGTCTTTTAACTTCTCTGCTTGTTCCCAGAGGTTGTTCTCTAGACTTCTATTAAGCTGAACTATATGCTCAGTGGCATCTGTATATGCGATACCATACTGAGACCCCGTAAGTTGCTTTTCTATTTCCGTACGACGCATTTCTGCTTGTTTACGCCGCGCTTCGGACTTAATTGTGTACGGTAATTGAATAATTAAATCCAGTTTTCCAGCACTGTTAGACTCGTTTGTTTTATCCAATTGTCCCAGAACCTTCATCAATCTTTTTGCTGTTGAGTTAGGTTCGTTCATAATGTTATAAAATGGATTTTCAATAATTGGACAAATTTCTTTCTTATAAACCAATTGAACTGGCTGTCCAGTTAAGTCATTATAAACTTCAACACGTATATGTCTAGGAAACCATTCTACTATTTTTGCAACTCTGACCTCATAAATTTTATTTGGATGCTCATTGAAAATATCAGATACATCGGCTAATGTCGGTATCAATGCTACAACACCCTCGTCGAGCATAGACAGTACAGCATACTGTATGAGCTTCCTTCCTGTTTGGTCGATGTTGGCTTCTTTTGATAGAACTCTGTTTAGCGAGTCATATATGGTTTCCTTGTATTTTTCTTCTTCAAGTCTAACGTGCTTTATGTCTATAGCAGCTGCGTCTACAGCTATCTGGTTATAGACAGAGGTAACAATTGAACGAAGTGTATTCGTCGAAAGTCTAGGTGCCGGCCTATATGCAGAACCCGATCCGTATTCATAGTAAGGCACCGTTGTTGGATCTCTGCCCATAAATGCACTTATAGCATTCTTAAACCTGTTAAATATTATCGCCATTTTGAATTTCTCCTATTATTTTTTTATTACATAGGCATAGTCATACGCATAGCATTAAAGTTCGTTTGCTGAATGAAGTTGTTATAATTAGCAGCATTTAGACGCCAAATTAAACCCATTTGCTCATTCACTATCATACTTCTAATAACTGCTTTGCGACTTGGAAATAAAGTTAGATTGTACTTTTTTAATATTTCCAAACCGCGTTTATAAAGTTTATAAGAAGACGACTGTTTTTTTTGTCTTTGTCATTGTTATACTTAGCTCTTGAATCTGCTTCTCCATAAATATGCTGATACCATTTCATACCTTTTCGGCCGTAGTGGTAAAGTTCTGAAGTGTTCACGATGTTTTACCTCCACTCAAACTTATCTTTTTCCCTATTCTTAAGTCTTTGTACATCTCCACGCCATTTCGTATATCTATATCCTGACCGGTTTTCTTCTTGTGCGCTTACTGTTTTGTTTTTATTGAATTGATATGCATCCTTGTCAAACACTATCAATGGGTCGTATCCTTCTATTTGCAGATTCTTTTTTCCGCCAACACTTGCAACGTCGGTCATAGAATTATAGCCTTGCTTTTTTAGTTCTTTTATTAGTTTTTCTTTTGTCTTTGGTGCATATCCTAAAGCTATTAACCCCATCTCGGCTTTCGACAACGGCATCGTTAACTCAGCAGCGTAGTCAATAACCATATCCTTAAGAGCTTCTTTATACTCTTTCAGGTAATTTCCATAAGTTCCAGTCTTCGTTTCTCCCTTAAGAGTATATTCTATTTTATCGTGTAATCTATTGCTTAATTTGGCAACTAATTCTTGATACTCAACCGCACTTAACTTAGTGTCGTATTTTGTATTTATTTTAGCAAATTTTAATATAGATTGGTTAATTTCTTCAGTATACGTTTTTCTACTGCAATATTTATTAAAAGTATCCGTGACGGTTTTTTCGCCAGCAACTTTTAGATCTTTTGTCAATTGGTATTACTGTTCATACGCTTTTTTTGCTTTGTCTCTGGTTCTTATATATCCAGCTTTGTAATGGTCTCTATCGGGAGGAGTATATGATACATATATAAAATCCTTGTTTCTCTGATTTGGATTTGTTGTTACGGTATAGATTTTAGTTCCGGATTTTACAGTATGGTCTTTTCTAAGATCTTGATCCGGATATTTCTTCCCCTTAAATACTCCTTTTCCTGAATAATTATCTGGATATGGCTGAAAACGTCGAACGTACCATTTTTGACCGATGATTCCATAATGATAAAGTTCTGAAGTGTACATAAATATCACCTAATAATATTCTTTATAGCATTGCCAATCTTATCCATTAACGATTCTTTCTTATCAGATTTCGTTACTTTCTGTTTTCCAACCTTCTGTAATGCGTTGCTGATTTTATCGGTAAACGACTGCTTCTTTTCGTTTTTGCTTACAATTTTATTCTTGACTTTCTCGAAAGAATCTTTAATAGCTTTCTCTGTAACTTTCATTTTTCCGTAGTTAACAGCTGACGACGCAAATCCACGAGTTCCTTTTTTTTCTTCTCCTCTTTTTAACGCTCTAGCAGCAAAACCAGCCATAGGAGGGGCACTCTGGTCTTTTCCGTAGTCTACGGCTCTTTTAGCAAAACTTTCAGATTTGGTCTGTTTTTTAGGAGTTGGATACCAGTACTTAGTACCTTCTTTTTTAACATACTTATGGTCTTTCTTAGACCAAGAAGTTCCCTTGGCTGAATGTTGTAATTCTTGCATAAATATCACCTATTGATTTCTTAAAAAGTTTATAGTATCTCTATACGGCCTGGTTATGTAATTAGCCTGTGTAATCACTTTCATAGAAGCTGCTCTTACGGGAATTTTTAATGCTGTAGAACTAGCCAAAGCCGTACCTATAAGCTTACCGCCGCAAGTTCCAATAGCACTTCCAATAGCTGTTGAACCTGCTACTATCATAGCTCTTGTCAGCATAGTAGTGTAAATAATGTCTTTGGATTTTTCCATTTTCATTATTCGGTCAACTTCTTTTTCGCCGAGATACTTCATAGCTTTACGAATTTGCCTCTGAGCTTCTTTCTTTTTTGTGGTATCCATAGACTCATAAGAAAAGGCAGCTTTCTTTATATTTCGCTGTGCTATTTTTCTACGCTGTTCTGCTAAGGCGGCTTCTCCTATTTCTTTTCCCTTTTTACCACTAGGATATGGCTGGTATCTTCTTAGACCCCACTTCATTCCTATAACACCGTGGTGGTAAAGTTCTGATTCATAATTCATAAGCTATCACCTTTTTTATTCGTAATATCTTTTGTCTGATGGATTCCTGTAACCTTTATCGTCCCATTTTTTTGAATTTGCTCGGTTAAGTCTTGCTTTTTGAGCTGATGCATTCACTTTTGTTGTCAACTCTCCAGCAGTGTGTTGTTTCGTACTACCCATTATTTTTGTCTCTCCGACTTTCTTAGTCGCTTCATTCATATGACTGTATTGCAACTCTTTTTGATTGTGTTCTTTTACTTTTTCATTTTTAACTTCCGCATAAGCCTTAGCTACCGATTTAGCTGCTTTAACGGCTTTACTGCTATTTAGTGCATCTTTTGCTTTTGTTATTGCACTGTCAACGGTTTTTTTCTGCTGTTCTTTTTTTACTAAAAACTCAGACCACCTTTTCGCGTCTGCCGATGATCCTTTAGACTTATTTCTACCTGTAACCGCCGGATCTTGGTCCGCGGCTCTTAATCGGTTGTGTTGAGTTTTTTCCTTATTAGCTTCTTTCTGTCGTTCTGCTTCTTTTGGACTGATTTTACCTCTCATTTCGTATAGCTTATTAAGATTACCTTCTTTATAATGATTAAAGACTTCGTCTCTTAAAGGGTCGTCAGGTGAAATCCCCATATATTTAAAAAAATCTTCAGTTTCTTTTGTAGCTTGAGCTTCCAGCATCTCTGCTTCCGAACGCTGATCTTTCTCATCTATCTGCTTCTGTTTCATATCATCTTTGTAATAATATCTTCCGTTCTCTTTTTTAACATACTTATGGTCTTTCTTCGACCAATGCGTTCCCTTGGCTGAATGTTTTAGTTCATACATAAATATCACCTATTCAAAAGCATCCTTATTAAGTTTGTAAGCTACGAAAGCGTCCATCATCGCTGATACATTGTCTATCTTCTGGTCTGACCGTAGCTTAAATAGTTTCCTGTTACCGTTTGTGTCTTCGAGAACGACACAGTTTCCCATAGCAAAAGACATAAGAGCTTCGTCAAATAACAGAAGTCTGTCTGCTGCCATTTTTTTAAGTTCGCCCAAGGGAACCGATTCTGTTTTTGCTCCTTGAATTACTTTCTCGATTCCGAAAGGCCCATTCTCGCTAGACCATCTTGCTATGAAATCTTTTGCATTGTACGGGTCATATCCAACACATCTGACATCATAGCCAAAATTTACAATCATATTGTCAAGATCGTCGTAAACATCATTCATATCCAGAATGGTCCCCGGAAGAACTATTAAACTCCCCTCATCTATGAACTCCTGATACTTCAATCTCATTGCAGGCTGAAGATTCATCATAGTCCTCTCAGAAATATAAGACCGTACCTTTATACCGAAGCACTCCCTTGGTAAAGGGAACATAAAAGTAAAAGCACAGAAGTCATCTCCCTGAGAAAGGTCTATTCCGAGTGAACAAGGCATCTGCCAATAGCTTCTTTCCTTGTGCGGTTTCGTCTCGTCATAAGTAAAGAAGTACGTGTAGCCCTCCATCGGTATTCCGAATCTCTTTGCCAAAATATCATTCCTTGACGCTGGTGAATGCTCCGCTCTTTCAACATCCAACTGGTAAGTTTCGTAGCTAACTGTTATACCAATATTTGGATTTGCCTTAGCCCACATCTCAGGATCTGGAACTTCCTTCACGTCGTCAAGCTTATACCACCATATAGAAACATTAGGAGCTATGTATTCCCCTCTAAGAATTTGCATAAGCTCAATTTTCATAGCATCGCCGATACCGTTTCTTAAAGTTCCTTCTGATGAAGTAGCCAAGATTAAGTAGTCGTCAATTTTTGAAGCTCCCTGTTCCAAGGCGCCGACAACGTCTTCTCTTGTATCTCCTGACAGCCACTCGTCAACAGATGAGTACTTGTTTCTTAAACCCTGAAGTTTGTTTATTGACATTGGACGAACCTCAAGAAGCGAATTTGTGATCGTGCATTCTATTCCCTTCTTTGTGGACGCCAATTTTTGTCTTAAAGACCTATCGCCAGTTGTATTGTGTAAAGAACCTTCTGTCAAAAATTTAAAGAAAGGACCTCTGGATCTTGCTATGGCAGTCCTAAGTGGATTCATAGTCTCTTCAGCCATATCCATAGTTGGTGCTGTGCAAACTTGGTGGGTCGAAGACGTGTCAACGGTTAACCCGTAGCCGTGATGAGAAGAAGCATACAAAGATTTTGCAGCGCCTCTTGCTACTATTAAATACTGTTTATTGACAAGACGTTTTTTGATACTCTTTCTTACGTATCTTCCTCCGCCTTTTTTGTTAGGCACGTACACACTACGATTTACGAAGTAATACCAACCATAAATTTCCTCAGCCCATAGTTTAAAGCTGTCCAAAAGATGCAAGTCACTTCCATCAGTAAGAGTAAGCTCATTTTCACAGAAACGAATGTATCCTTCGACTGCGTCTTCGTCGTACCATACACCTGGATTCCGTATAAGATCGTCGATTCTGTTCATCTCCATTGAAATTGTGGAGCATACTGGAATTTCACCTCTTATAACAGCGTCTCTAAATTGACCGTAGTATTTCGGCACGGCAGTATTTGAAAGTGGCATACTATCATCCTCTTTTTACTCTTTAAATAAGATCTTTCTTATCTTTTTGTAATTGTCGTATGTTGTAAGACCTGCTGATGTCGCATCATTTATTATATTTAGTGATTTCGTAGCCCTTTCCAATTTTCTTAAACCAGAAGTCTGCCATCTCTCAGTATCTTCTAGTTTAACGTATGTATTTATTCTGTTTATAGCTTCTTCTATCTCTGGTCTGTCAAGATCGTACTTAAATTTTTTTATTTCTTTCGCATTCCCGGATTTCAATGCTTTGACCATAGACTTCTTGTAAGCCTCTGCGTCTTCTTCCGTCAATTTCTTACCTTGACTACGCATTTTTACGTATCTCTTACGTCCTTTTTCAGTAAGACTTCCATCTTTATTCTGGTATCTTCTTACTCCCCATTTTTGTCCAAGGATTCCGTGGTGGTAGAGTTCTGATGCGAGTACACACGGTAAATAAGTGGTTTGTTCATTTGACAAAGGAGTGTTTAAGTTTTCGTAAAAATTTTCAAACTGATTCATTTACTCTCCTCCTCATCAAACGTATCATTATGGTCGACAAGAACACTTAACCGCCATTCCAATTCTTTTTCTTGTTCTTTGTAAACTTCTATAACGGAACTTGGTGTTGTCGTTATGTCAAATCCCAGTTTTACCTTAATAAAAATGTAAGTCTTAACGGCCGAGATGATCTTGTCTGAATTCTTACCACTGAATATGTCAGTGTATTGTGTATCTTCGTCTTTTACAGAATAATCAACTCCATTTGGTATGACTCCGATCTCAAACAATGCGAACATTGCAGAATTAATTAATGCTAAGATATCTACGTCGAATTCTTTCATCTCCGGTAGAAGTCCTAGCATTTTCTTTGTGCATTGCAGTATACTCAAGCTTACGTCTCTATTGTCCATATGGCCTCACCTCCGCTGTGCACTCCTCTAGTATTCCCTTTGGAAGCCAGGACAAAATATCATCAGTAAACACAGCTGCCGTTGAAGGTGTGCGGCTCCTTTTGTTGTCTTTAAAATCTTTCCAAGAGTCATTTCTTTTTCTGTTTTTCATAGCTGCTCACCTCCAAGGTATTGTGTCATCCTCTGTTCTTGGTTTCCATTCTCTTTTTGGTTCCGTTCCGTAATGAATGCATTGATGTGTGTCAAACGAAACGCAAACCAGGTTGTTCAAGTCAAACACTATAGACTTTCTTTCCTGAATATCTTCAAGCGTTATTGGTTCTAAGTGATGGATGTAAACTACTCCAAATATGGGATGATCCTTATGTGCTAGATCACATCCATTGTCTCGAACAATTACTTCCCTTCGAACCTTCTGCCATTCACTTGAAGAATATAAAACTTGATTAAGGTAACGGTGCCCTCCGAATGTTGCTTCGGACACTCTACCTTTAAGCATCAGGTATTCTAGTCGTTCATAGTAGTCGTCAATGGTAATAAGTTCATTGTAAGTTCTGGTGTGTCTCATCGTCGTAGTACTCCTCTGGTTCTCTTGAGCCTGAGTATGACTTGAAAGCCTGTATTGCTTCCTCGTATAGCTTTGCTGAACGCTCTGCTGACTCCATTGTCTTAATTTTTGCTTCTGCAACCTTCAAGTCACTTCTAAGCTTCTCGTTATTGAGCCTTTCTCGCTCAGTTCCAAGTTTTAAGAAATGACAAATGAGTTGTGATGAAGCTTTTCCGCTTTCAAGTTGTCGTTCTGCGTTCTTCATTGCCAGGTTTACTAAATATCCCTCCATAGCTTCTGGTGTTCTAGCCTTGTTTGCCATAGAATTACCTCCCTTACTTCTACTTGTCAACACCTTTAAAGGACTTTTATGGAGATTACAATGACTTTGTTATGGTCTTTACGTAGTCAACACAATATTTTAAGGAGAAATATATGTTAGATTGGGAGGTAAAAAGTCATACAATGCTTTTTAAGCCACCGGAATTCCATAAGAGCCCTTTAAAAAAGTTGAAAGGCAAAATATCAATAGTCCCTCCGGAGCTTTTTCAAAG